>JAYUZC010000072.1:0-2782 GCA_043752045.1 Bacteroidota bacterium
GCTGATGCCGGGACCAATACCAGCCCAGTTTGCACCACCACCATAAAGTACTCCAAGACCTTGAGTAGAGACATAATATGCACTATTTGCCGCAACTACTCCTGTTAGAGGTCTCGAAAATCCATATACTTGAAACCATGAATGACCTCCATCATTTGACTGATGAAGTGCGCCGGATGGAACAGCTTGTGTTACTAACATCTTTCCGTCTGCGGTGAAAACAACATCTGTGACATTAGATGGAAGTGTAGCACTTGTTACGGTTCTACCACTATCGGTCGCTATCGAGCCGCTTCCACCGTCAAATAGGAGTATCTCGTTTGAGGAATTCACAACTATGTTTTGAATATCAGACTTTGAATTCATCTTGACATAAGTTCTGCCGCTATCGAGCGAACGGTGGAGTCCGTCACCGTTAGCAAAGAATACATGATCCGAATCATTGAAGCAAAGCGATATTCTGTCTTCAGGAGCATTCTTCGGAGTTACGCGCTGTGCCCATGTCATGCCAAAGTCTTCGGTACGTTGAGCAGTATATTTTCCGTCTTCACCTTTAATCGATGCCCACACTTCAAACTTCTTGCCGACAAAGAATCGAATACCCTTCAGCGAATTGCTTACTAATGTCGTCTTCCAGGTATTTCCATTATCTGTCGAGAGGAA
The DNA here is from genome assembly GCA_043752045.1 of Bacteroidota bacterium. Classification (GTDB taxonomy): domain Bacteria; phylum Bacteroidota; class Ignavibacteria; order Palsa-1295; family Palsa-1295; genus DATDEW01. The sequence continues at coordinate 664 of JAYUZC010000072.1, forward strand.
CAATGCACGGCTCGGGCTGCCGCAGACGATATTACCATTTTGCAACACAGCAACATCTTCTATATTATAACCCCACATATCCGTATTGCCTAATATCTCCCATGAGCTTGAAGAGAATTTATAGCGATAGAGTCCACCGCCGGTGGCAAGAAGCAGATCACCTGCATTGTTCTTTACGATACGATTGCCGAAGACGCTCGACGGCGCACCGAAGTTCTCAAACTCCGTCGTAGGGGTTCCGGGGTCAACAATCGGGTCATCCGAACATGACGAAAGTAAGAAAGAAAATAAGGCAAATAAGACTGTCGAAAGTGAGTAAATCTTTGTCATAGTAGTATAGGATAATTATTCTTACACAAAAATACACATATTTGGGTTACAATAGTTCTGATTTACTAATAACTGGCGAAAACGATGGAATTTGGCAAGGTTGACCCATCCCAATTAGATACGACAGACCACTCGCTCACGCCGGACGCGGAGCGGACTGCTCGCATCCTGAAGGCAAATAAAACGAATGCTACAGCCAAGGTTCACTTCGGCTGCGCCAAGTGGGGACGCAAAGAATGGATAAATCTTATCTACCCAAAAGGCACGAAGGAAAAGGAATTCCTCGCGCATTACGGAAAACATTTCGACTCGCTCGAACTCAATGCATCATTCTACAGGATATTCCCTGATGCGACAATAGCAGGATGGGCAAAGAATGTTGGCGATGATTTTCTTTTCTGCCCAAAATTCTATCAAGGCATCACACATCTCAAACGTCTCAAAGTAGAAGAATCAAAAGAATGGACGGATGCCTTTCTTCGCTCAATCAGTAACTTCGGTGATAAACTCGGACCTTGCTTCCTGCAAATGCCGGAAAACTTCCTGCCGAAGAATCATGAAGTACTTGAGACGTATTTGAAGTCATTGCCGAAAGAGTTGGAGCTATTCGTCGAGCTTCGTCATCCGAATTGGTATATCGGAGATGAACGTAAACGACTCTTTGATATGCTCGAGGAGAACAGCAGAGGGCTTCTTATCACTGATACATCAGGTAGACGCGACATGGTTCACATGGAGCTGACTGTCCCGAAAGCATTCATACGCTTCGTCGGGAATAATATTCATCCGACAGATTACCCCCGCATTGATGGGTGGATAGAACGTATGGGACAATGGATGAAGGCAGGAATTCACGAGATATATTTCATGATGCACCAACATGATGAATCGAACACACCAATCATCAGTGAACACATGATAAAGAAGATGAATGCGGTGTTGGGATTGAAACTGACCGTTCCTAAATTGCTCGGTCAGCAAACCGAGCTTTTATAAGCTCGCGAAGCTCATCCGGCTTTTGTGTACCGATAAGGATTCGCATATCGTCATTGAGTACAAGCTGCAATCCCATGTTGCCTTTGATATTATAGGCGCGATTCTTTTTGCTATTCGTCCAACCGTAGCGAATTCCCCATCCGCCGTACTCGCCAAGCGGGTCGTACTTCCTGATTTGTATGGCCTTTATGTCAGAGTATGGAATGACCTTTGGTTTATTGATTAAGGGAGGATATTTTACTCGTATTTCACCCTCCGTTATCTCTGTATCAAGATGCGACCACATAAACATTGCCGCAATAGAACCGCATAGCCCCCAAACAATGATAAGCGCGATCAGCGCATCATCTTCTTTTGTGCTTGGGATGAATTGCATTACCGTTGTAATGATTGGCGCAGGCAACATCAAGAGCACCCACCAACGGGAGAAATATTGTCGTTCGCTAAAAAGTATTCCGGGTCTTTGAAATTCTGCCATTGATTTCTCTATTGTAATGTTGTTTGGAGCAAAATTACGAACTTACTGATGGATTTTCCTATACTTGGGACAGAACGTCTCCTCTTGCGCGAATGGGAGGAGAGCGACGCAGCAGACCTATTTGCATTTTACAGCAACGAGGATGTTGTCCTCTATACGCCTATCACTGCATACACATCTCTTGAGCAAGCTGTTACGAAAGCCGCTAACTTCCGCGATTGGTTTCGAGTAAAACAAGCAAGCGTCGTATGGGCAGTAGTGTTAAAGGAGTTGGGAAAGGTCATCGGCGAGTGCAGCTTGCACTCATTGAGTCCG
>JAYUZC010000073.1:0-7180 GCA_043752045.1 Bacteroidota bacterium
CTGAATGTCAATCAGTCCGGCAGACCGATTACGATGTTCATTTTGCCTGATAAGACAGGGAAGCCGTATCCGGTTGGAGTCTCGGATGACTAAGAAAAATCTGCTTTTGGCTTGCGACAAACGGGTGTTCACCGCTGTTAGAATACCCGTTGTACCTTAAAGAAACGTATGGAATTTACCTCGCTCGACTTTCATCTTAGTGAAGACCAAAAAGCAATAAAGCAGGTCGCTCGTGATTTTGCCGAATCAGAAATTCGCCCGCATGTGATGGAATGGGACGAGTCCCAACACTTCCCAACCGAAGCATTCACCAAAATGGCAGAACTTGGTTTTCTTGGTATCATGGTACCACCAGAGTACGGCGGTTCAGGTCTTGGCTGCATGGAGAATTCCATCATCATTGAAGAGATAGCTCGCGTATGCCCATCAGTTGCGCTTTCGGTTGCTGCACATAACGGGCTTTGTTCGGGACATATCCTCGGCTTCGGCTCCGATGAACTCAAGAAGAAATACTTACCCAACCTTGCAACAGGGAAAGTGCTCGGTGCATGGGGACTCACAGAGCCATCAGCAGGTTCCGATGCAGGCGGTACACAAACATTCGCAGTCCGCGAAGGCGATCATTATATCATCAACGGCTCAAAGAATTTTATTACACATGGCACTGTAGGTGATACGTCAGTCATCATGGCAGTAACCGACCGCTCAAAAGGTGCTCATGGTATCAGCGCATTCGTTCTTGATAAAACGATGGAGGGATTCTTCGCATCGAAGAAAGAGAACAAACTCGGTATGCGTGCAAGTGATACCTCAAGTTTGACTATGGATAATGTTAAGGTACCTGTCGGTAATCTTATCGGCGAAGAAGGACAAGGGTTTGTTCAGGCATTGAAAGTTCTTGACGGTGGACGTATTGCGATTGCATCGCTTTCTGTTGGGCTTGCACAAGGTGCATTTGAGGCGGCGATAAAGTATGCTCAAGAGCGTAAGCAGTTCGGAAGACCTATCGGAGATAACCAAGGCATTCAGTTCAAGCTTGCACAGATGGCAATGAAGACGAATGCTTCACGCCTCTTGACGCACAAAGCCGCCGATCTACGCGATAGAGGAGAGCCGTACGGCGAAGCCGCAAGCTATGCAAAACTTTTTTCAAGCGAGACATGCGTCAATGTTTCCGAAGAAGCAGTGCAGATACATGGCGGTTACGGATATATCAAAGAATTTCCTGTTGAAAAGTTGTGGCGTGACTCCAAACTTCTTACCATTGGAGAAGGTACAAGCGAAGTGCAGCGTATGGTCATTGCTCGTCACCAGATAAAACAGTTTGCTTCATAACTATTTCTATGAAGCGTTTTCATTTAGTCGTTCGCGGTCTTGTCCAGGGTGTTGGCTTTCGTTACTATACCAATAAAGAGGCAAAGCGATCATATCTTTCAGGATGGGTTCGCAATCAGCCCGACGGCTCTGTTGAGATAGAAGTGCAGGGAGAAGAAAAGCCGCTTCTTGAGTTTATCGAATGGGTACATCAAGGACCTACGAAAGCGCTTGTAGAAAGTGTGGACATTGCTGAGTTGCCTCAAAAAAAAGAAACCGGATTTGCGATAGTTTAAAAGTTGATACACGACGGAAAAACCATATTTAATGCTCTTGCCGAGCAGTACGATGCCTACCGTCCGCACTACCCTGCGGAGGCATTGTCATTTTTGGTAACTCTCGGTGAACTCAATGGTGCATCGGATGTCGCAGATATTGGTTCAGGGACAGGGCGCATCGCTTTAGAGCTTGCAAAGCAAGTACGAGTCATCTACGCTGTTGATACCGCATCAGCAATGCTTGAACAGTTGATGAGTGTTGCGCGTGAATCACGTATCGGGAATATCCGTGTTGTCGAGGCGCCTGGTGAAGAAACGACGCTCCCGAGCGGCAGTATTGATCTTGCAATAATGGCGCAGTCGTTTCATTGGATGGATAAGCCCTCCGCACTTCGTGAGATGCACCGCATTATCCAAGATAATAAGATGCTTGTTATCATGTGGAATCAAGTACAGAACACGAATGATGAATATTACCGCGAGATTGTCTCGGTTATCAAAGAATATAATTCGAATTATCGTGGTGGTTCTGATATTATAAGTGCTGACTTTCAGCCAAGCATAGAAGCATCAGAGAGATTTGGTCCCGTTGAGAGATTTACTTTTCCGTTCACACTTCATTATTCTGCTGAATCCTACATCGGCTTTCTCCTATCAAAATCATATATTGGCGTTGGTATTCCGCAAGATAAACTTCCACACTTTATTGAGAGAACCCATCAGCTTTTACGTGATAGCTTCTCACATGGCAATGTCATCGAGCATTATGAGACCGTGATACTTGCTACGCGGAAGAAATAGTCAGTATCCCATTGTATTCGTCATAAAGAAAGAGAAGACGTATCCATTATTATCCCGAATCCAAAATTCCTTCGTGCCCCATGGGGTTTCTTCAAGCGGTTTTAAGATAGTTATCCGTTTTGATACCTTTTTGTAAAGCGCATCAACATCATCGGTGAGGATGTAGATTATCATTGAAGCGCAAATTCGTTTGTATTCATCGAGAAGCGGTTCGAGTGTCGAGCCATCGGCTATCATTATTTCGACGTTTTCGTACTCAAGAATGACAAAGTCCGGGCTACCTTCAGCGTTCTTTTGTGTATAAGTAGCTTTGAAGCCAAGCGTTTTGGTATAGAAATCAATGCTTCCTGCGACATCATGTGATGCCAAGTGCGGTATAACTTTTTGCATGTTCTGTGTCTTTCGGGGTGAAAACTACTAATGAAACGATTGAGGATACCCAAAGTAACAAGAAATGCCAAATATTTTTTGCTTTCTTATTAACTCCTTATTATCTTTGATAAATAAGCAGTTTTTGATAATGATTTTTCTTTGAGTTCTGCCATATTTGCAGTATATTTACTGTCCCATTGATGGGCACCAATTTTTTTTCACAGCTAAGAATATATTAATATGGCTACAATGACATCTTATACCCCCGGCAGTTTCTGCTGGAATGAACTCGTAACAACTGACTCGGCATCGGCTAAATCATTTTACTCATCCCTTTTTGGATGGAATGCAGCCGACCAAGAAGTTGACCCCGGTAATTACTACACCAACTTAGATATAGGTGGTAAATTAGTCGGAGCACTTTATGGCATGAATCCGTCGCAGATTGAGCGCGGCGTACCGCCGCATTGGAATCTCTCTGTTTCGGTTGAGAATGTTGACGAAACCGCAGCGAAGGCAGCGTCGCTTGGCGGGACAGTCGTCCTACCTCCATTTGATGTAATGGATTCAGGCAGACTTGCGATCATTCAAGACCCAACCGGAGCAAAGCTCTGCCTATGGCAGCCGAAGGATCATATCGGCGCAACTCTTACAGGTGAGACAGGTGCATTCTGCTGGTGGGAGCTTCAAACGAACGACGTAGAAAAAGCGAAAGCATTCTATACAGGACTCTTTGGCTGGGTTGCCGGAGGCAGCGACCAGTATGTTGAGTGGGTCCATAACGGAGCAAGCATCGGCGGCTTACTCAAGATCCAACCGGAGTGGGGTGACGGCAATGTACCACCGAATTGGCAATCGTATGTTATGGTCGAAAGCGTTGATGATTCGACAGCAAAGGCAGCGGGGCTCGGCGCTAAGGTACTAATGCCACCAATGGACATGCCTGGTACAGGTCGTTTCTCGGTACTCTCTGACCCGCAAGGTGCAGTCTTGTCACTATACACAAGATCATAAACTGCATAACAAATTATCTTGATAAGGACGAGTACCACTCGTCCTTTTTTATTGAATACATACAGAAGGTGTAGATTCTCTGTATATTTGTTCTACATTATCCAACAATAACTACCACCATGACAAAACGTAGCCCTATCGCAGTGTTCTTTCTTACCATCTTTACACTTGGTATCTATCTTATTGTTTGGAGGGTAACTACAAAAGGCGAGATGTGCCGCCTCGGTGCAGATATACCAACTTCATGGTGTATGATAATACCGTTCGTAAATATCTGGTGGCTCTGGAAGTATGCTGGCGGAGTAGCATTGGTTACGAAGGAAAAGATATCACAACCGGTCGCATTTATTCTGCTCTTTCTTGTGAGTGCTATTGGTGATGCTATTGTACAAGACTACTTCAACAAAGTAGAAGTAGTTAATGTGATAAGTTGATCTTTGCTGGGACAAAGATGTCTGATAATTTGTATTATACATAAGAGAAATTCGAGGTGATTATGAAAATTCTATGTATTTGCATTGGTCTTTTTTTCTCATCCGTCCTCTATGGACAAAAGAATGATGGCAGTGGATTGTTCTTCCCGCAGAATGACACCATTAACGAAGTTCCTTATTCACACCCCGCTCTGATACACTATGTAATTCCTATCAATACTCGTGGTAAGTATAGTACAAGTAAAGGAGGAGAACATGAGACTTTTGGGAATGTTTTGATGTCAAAAAGACGAATTTTAGATAAAGCGGATACTTCTGATAGGAGTTACTCTGTTGGCAATAGGATAGTGATAGAAAGTCATGGGTCTGGTGCAAATTATCCAGAAAGGCTTGAGTTTACTCTCGACACTATAAATTATTTACTAAATGATGTGAAAGTTTTTTTTTATGATAACAAAGGAAACTCACTCTATTACGATGCGGATTCCTTCTCGGTTACTTCCATACCTTATGAAGTGGTTTGGAACCATCATATAGTTGCTAAGTTAGAGGGTATTGATCTGTTATCGAAGCTTTTTAATGTAGGCTATTATTGGTATCAAGCAGGACCTATATTTAACGATTCTTATCAAGACAGAAGATGGTTCTCTACTTTGAGAGGTGATACTTCCTCATATTACCTTTATCTGGATATTGCAACAACAGACCCTATGTATGGAGTAAATGATAACGCAGATAGAAAACACTGCCCATTAATATCAACGTATGACTACCAGAATCAAAAGTTGATCTTTAAATTTTGTTATCAAAATACTTCTGAAGATATAAGGATATTTGACTTGTTGGGTAAAGAAGTATATCGGTCCTCAATACCTCCTATAATCTCGTCTCATGAAGTAAGTATTGATCGTTTATTGCCGGGCTACTATTTAGCAAAGCTAGGCAGTCAAACCTGCAAGGTTACAGTGTTTAAGTAAAAGGGGCACCTTTTTTTGAGGCATACTAAATTGTGTATGCCTCAAAAGAAAATATAATCAACAACTGCTTTAGGCAGCCACCTTATCTGCCTCTTGCTTTGCATAAGCAAGTGTGCCGCCGGCTAAGATAAGCTGACGTTGGCGTTCTGTTAGCGGAGAGGTTATCTCGTAGGTCAAGTCCTTAGTCTTGTTGGTAAGCGTTATCTTTTCAGGATGTTCTGCAATCTGGATCCGTGCATTCTCGATGATGAGTTCATCACCCTGCTCAATAGTATCATAATCTGCAGCATTGACGAACGTTGCAGGCAAGATGCCAAAGTTGATAAGATTTGCAAGATGGATACGGGCAAAGCTCTTTACGATAACAGCTGTTACACCGAGGAAGCGAGGAGCAAGTGCAGCGTGTTCGCGAGATGAACCCTGTCCGTAATTCTCGCCGCCGATGAACATTCCACCGCCCCAAGCTTTCGCGCGGGTCGGGAGTTCAGGGTCGATTCGGACGAGAGTATGTTCGCTGATCGCAGGAATATTCGAGCGAAGCGGAAGTACTTTTGCACCTGCAGGCATGATGTGGTCAGTGGTGATATTATCTACCATCTTCAAAAGTACTCTTCCTGAAATGCTTTCACCAACACCACCGAAGCTCGGCAGTGGCTTGATGTTCGGTCCGCGAGTGATCTTCATATTCGTGCGATCAGCCGGAGGAGCCACTATCATATCATCATTGACGATGTACTCTGTTGGTTCGTCAATGTGCTTGAACGGGATGCCAAGATCGCGTGGGTCAGTGATGACTCCCATGAGTGCCGATGCGGCACATGTTTCGGGTGATGCGAGATAGACTTTTGCATCTGCTGTTCCTGAACGTCCCTCAAAGTTACGATTAAATGATCGAACCGAAACAGAGCCAGACGGCGGTGCTTGACCCATACCGATACAAGGTCCGCAACCTGATTCAAGGATACGTGCTCCGGAGCGGATAAGACCTGCAAGCGTCATGTTCGCATCGCGGGCTATCATCTCGAATACTTGTTTGGAGCCGGGTGTAAGAGTGAAGCTGACAGCCGGATTGACAACTTTGTTTTCTAAGATATATGCAGAGATACCAAGATCGTGATAGCTTGAATTCGTGCAGCTACCCACACATGCTTGTGCCAGAGGCATACCTGCAACGTCGCGAACCTTTACTACTGCATCCGGCATGTGGGGCTGTGCAATAAGCGGTTCAAGTTCTGAAAGATTTATTTCGACATTCTCATCGTATGTTGCGCCTTCATCGGCACTCATTGCGATAAAATCTTTTTCACGCTTTTGTGCCTTGAGGAATGCTAATGTTTTTTCATCTGAAGGGAAGAGTGATGTCGTTGCGCCGAGTTCTGCTCCCATATTACAAATAGTGAAGCGGTCACCCATCGGAAGGTTATGCGCCCCTTCGCCGTAGTACTCAACGATGCGACCCGTGCCGCCCTTTACCGTCAAGCGGCGAAGCATTTCGAGAATCACATCTTTACCTGTTACCCAATCATTCAACTTACCTGTCAGTTTGACGCCGACTACTTTTGGCATCGGAGTATAGAACGGCTGCCCTGCAAGAGCCATAGCGATATCAAGTCCGCCTGCTCCCATCGAGACCATCCCAAGTCCGCCGCATGTCGGGGTATGTGAATCAGAGCCAAGGAGTGTATCACCCGGTACACCGAATCTCTCGCGGTGAACCTGATGGCAGATTCCATTACCGGGGCGTGAGAAATACAAGCCGTATTTCGCTGCGACCGACTGCAAGTACTGATGGTCATCAGCATTCTCAAAACCTGTCTGAAGCATGTTGTGGTCAACATAGCTGACCGATACCTTCGTCTTGATGCTATCAAGCCCCATAGACTCGAACTGGAGGTATGCCATCGTGCCGGTAGCGTCCTGTGTAAGGGTCTGGTCAATGCGAAGACCTATTTCGGTACCGGGAGCCGGAAGTGTATCATGTGAAACAATA
>JAYUZC010000074.1:0-7172 GCA_043752045.1 Bacteroidota bacterium
GTAGGGAAGCATATCCATGATGTAGTATTTCGGTCTTGTGTTATCAAGCTGGGCGCGTGAAGAATTATTCTTGCGCCAATGCTCCTGCCATTTTGGTTCTATTTCGCTGAACGGATAAGCCACTGATAATTGATTAAAGTTGAAGTATGACTGATATTTATACAAATAATTAGGTTATTATAACGTTCTAAGTTCCCGTAGCGTAATTTTGCACTAATGAAACGTACTTTTTTACTTATATTTTTGGCTTTTGCCTCGATATCTTTTGGGCAGGGAATGCCGATCGATAGCTTGAAGGAACGTCTTGTCGGTGTTTACGGGGATACACTTTGTGCCTCCCTTCGCGACGCTCTTCCGATACGTTTTGATAATCAGCGAGTGTGGGGATTGGCTATGGGGGATTTTTCAAGTGACGGCAAACCGGACTTGGCTATTTCACTCTATGATGTATCAGTTGGTGGAAGGGTCGTAACCGTTCACCTTCTCCAGAATGAAGACGGTAGAGAGTTTAAAGAGATGTTCAGCAAGAAGTATTCCTATATTGAAACACCTATCGAAGTTGGTCTTGTCAATGAAGGATATATTCTTTATATTGTTCAGAAGCCAGATGATAGTAATTGGATACAAGAGGGTTACACTGTCTTTGCTGGTGATGTGATAACTCTAGATGAGTTCGAGACCCGCAAGATAGAACTCGGTGCAGGAGGCAGCAAGACCAAACCGTACGGTTATGAACTCTATCGCAGTTATGAATCACTCTTGACGACAGAGAAATACTTTGACATGAAGAATTCTAATCAAATTCTATCTGCCAAGTATTATTCCTTTCCAGCTTATAGCCGTTCACGTAATGTTTATCCCGGTTATGGCAAGGATATGTTTGACACATCGGCAAAGTTTGTTGTCAAAGGTGGAATTCATCGAAATGATGATAAAGATGTCTCGATAGAAAAAGCACTCGCCGCTTATGATGATGAGTACATTTACTATTCCATTACCGTCAATGATGATCAGGTTTGGGGTGGAAATGATAAGATGGAGTCCAATGACCGAGTCGCACTATGGTTTGATATGTTTAATGGTGATAATAGGTATATTACGAAAGCTACCAAAAATGCAGTGCCCACATTTCGCACGAATGCAGACTCTACTATATTTAATGTGATCTTTTCAATGCCTGATATTATGAGTCGAACGCCGAAACTCACAGTATCGACTGTTGCGAATCTCACTGATGCTCAACAAGAAGCAGGAAAGCTAATCCGCGGACTTGTCGAGCGCGATACGGCAAACAAGATGGTTTCGGGCTATACACTGAAAGTCCGTATCCCATTTGCATTCTTGGGGCTGGAGGCGAACCCAATAAGCGCGTATGAAAGTCGAGCAGCCGAGAATGTCTTTGATGAGAAGGACGAAAAAAAGAAAAAGCGTCGTTCGATACGTGACTTTTCTTCATACCCTCGCTTCGGATTCACAGCGGTAGCATTAGATGTTGATGACCCGAATCTTCCCGACGAGATAACGATGCAAGCAACATCAGATTTTAGACCGAATGACCCATCAAGTTACGGCGAGTTACTTCTGATACCTACTGGCGACTTCTATGGTTCTGTTGCGCCAACATATCTCAAAGAGCTGACCGAACAGATTCAGCAGGCGGGTTACTAATTCATGATCGGTATCATACTCTTCGACGGTGTGTGCAACTTCTGCAACTCATCGGTAAATTTCATCATAGATAGAGACGCTACAAACTACTTCAAGTTCGGTGCATTGCAATCTGATGAAGGACAAGTCCTACTCAAGAAGCATAACCAAAGCACCGATTCGTACGATACCTTGATGCTTATCGAAGGTGATACGCTCTATACACGTTCAACGGCTGCACTTCGCATAGCAAAGAAGTTAAGCGGGCTTTGGTCATTGTTTTATGTCTTCATAATCATACCAAAGTTTCTGCGCGACCCGATCTATAATCTCATCGCAAAGAACCGCTATAAGATGTTCGGCAAGAAAGATACCTGCCGTCTCCCGACACCCGCAGAGCGAGCGAAGTTCTTGTAATATTTCGTATACTACCCGCTCAAGTGATGAGCACCATGAAAACAATACTTAAAGAATTTCAAGAGATACCCGGAGTAGGGAAGTCAATCGCGCAAGATATTTATGGTCTCGGTTACAGAAGCATAGTTGAACTTAAAAATGAAGACCCACAAGCAATGTATGACAACTCATGCACTCTTGCTGGTCAAAAGATAGATAGATGCCTTTTGTATGTTTATAAGTGCGCAGTGTATTATGCTTCAAATACAAAGCACGATTCCGAACTCCTGAAATGGTGGAATTGGAAAAATTCCTAGGCTTTTCGGCTCTGTGTTTTCTAAGGGGCAGGTAACTTAGCACCTATCTTTATTGTTTCTTACGTTGCAATTTTTTGTACAAATGATCTCAAACTACATACCTCTTGCCCTGATGCTTATCGTCGCCTTCGGTTTTGGCGCGATTATGGCGAATCTATCCAAATGGATAGGACCAAAAAAGCCGTCAAAAGAGAAGCTCTCGACATACGAATCGGGCATGACCCCTATCGGCTCGACTCGAGAGCGCGTCAGTATCAAATATTACACGGTCGGGATGCTCTTTATCCTTTTCGACATCGAACTTATCTTTCTCTACCCGTGGGCTGTTACCTTTGATAAGATCGGAGCATTTGCCATCGGACAAATGTTCTTATTTATCGGATTACTATTTATCGCCTACATCTACGTCCTCAAAAAAGGAGCTTTGGAATGGGATTGAACGATTCTTTAGAAAAAGACGGGTTTCTGACCACGACGCTTGATTCGCTCGTCAACTGGGCACGCAAGAATGCAGTGTGGCCAATGCCTCTTGGCATCTCATGCTGTGCTATTGAGATGATGGCGTTTGCGGGTCCGCGGTATGACGTTGCTCGTTTTGGCGGTGAAGTATTTCGCTTTTCACCACGCCAATCCGATCTTCTGATTGTTGCAGGTACCGTCACTTATAAGATGGCAAAGGTCGTTAAGAAGATATATGACCAAATGCCGGAGCCGAAGTATGTCATCGCAATGGGCGCATGTTCATCAAGCGGTGGTATCTATCGTACGTATTCTGTCGTGCAAGGTATTAACCAGTTCATTCCTGTTGATATTTATGTGGCTGGTTGTCCGCCACGCCCTGACTCTGTCTTGAAGGCACTCATGGAAATACAGGCAATGATCTCCGGCGATAAGCCCTGGAAGCGCGGCACGATCATCGGATCCGACGAAACGCTCTACGACATCTCCATCCCCCAACACGGCGAGCTTGTGAAGGCGGCGTAATAGCGTAATGACGAAATAGAAGTTATCATAAAAGAAGGGACGCATTTTGTGTCCCTTTTTGTTTATAAAGAACTATGTTCCAATTCGACGATATAAAGCAGCATATCCCGAGCTTTACGTATGAGCCGGTTGATGTAAATGGTACTATTTGTGCGCTACTTTTGCGTGAGCATTTGCAGGAAACTGCAACTGTGCTCAAGGAGAAGTTCGGCTTCACGCATTTTATTGACACCATCGGGCACGACAGGTGGGAGCGGAAGGCACGCTTCGAGGTTACTTATAACCTCCGTAATCCCGAGACGAAAGAGCGGATCTTCCTGAAGGTTCGCTGCGATGAACGTGATGCGCATATCCCGACCGTTGCCAATATCTGGAGCGGTGCCAACTGGAACGAGCGCGAGGTGTATGATATGTTCGGTGTTATCTTTGACGGACACCCTGACCTTCGTAGGATGTATATGCCCGATGAGTACGAATATCATCCGCTCCGCAAAGATTTTCCACTGACAGGCGTACCCGGTTCGATACCACTTCCATTATCTTCTGTAGAATAAAATTTTAGTATGATCCAAGAAGAAACATACGCAGTTAAGGACGCGCCGCAGCAGAAGATAATTCAGGCGTTGCTCTCGAAGGACACATCCGTTATTATTGATGAGGACGCGCTTGGGCATGAGATGATTCTCAATATGGGACCGCAGCATCCGGCTACGCACGGTGTTCTTCGCGTCGTGCTGCGTCTTGATGGTGAAACAGTTATTAGCTCCGAATGCGAGCTTGGGTATCTTCATCGCGGCTACGAAAAGCTTGCGGAGAATATGACCTACCATGAGTATATTCCGCATACAGACCGTCTCGATTACATCTCGCCGATAGCCAACAACGTTGCTTACACGATGGCTGTCGAGAAGTTGATGAAGGTTGAAGTCCCACGCCGTGCACAGATCATTCGTGTAATTTCCTGCGAGCTTGCACGTATATCATCCCACTTACTCGCAGCCGGTGCGCTTGCGATGGATGTCGGTTCGCTTACTGTTTTTGTATGGGCACTGCGCGAGCGCGAGAAGATATACGATATCTACGATGTACTTACCGGTGCACGTTTTACAGTAAGCTATATGCGTATCGGCGGAATGGCGCAAGACATCACCGATGATTGCGTCAAGATGATAAAGGATTTTCTCGACGGTCTTCCGGAAGCTACGAAAGAAATTGGGAAGATGCTGCATAAGAATCGCATCTTCATCGAGCGTTGTGAAAGCATTGGTATTATGCCTCCGGATGAAGCGATAGATGTTGGTTGGACAGGTCCGAATCTCCGTGGTTCGGGTATTGCGTATGATATTCGTCGCGACGCGCCATATCTCGTCTATCCAGAACTTGATTTTAAGGTTGTTACACGTGAAGAGTGCGATGTCCTCGCACGGTATTTCGTCCGTTTTGAAGAAGTAGCCGAAAGCGTAAAGATTATCCGCCAATGTTTGGATATGCTCAAGCCGGGCGCGATACTTTCAGAAGATGCTAAGATCGTACTTCCGCGTAAAGATGAAGTCTATACCAACATGGAAGACCTCATCAATGATTTTATGCTCACGAACTTTGGTCAGAAGCCGCCCGTCGGCGAAAGTTACTCTTCGATTGAAGCCTCAAAAGGTGAACTCGGCTGGTATTTGGTTAGCGATGGTACTGGTCAGCCATGGCGCTCAAAGATTCGCAGCCCAAGCTTCATGAATCTTCAGGCATTACCACGTTTGCTTGAAGGTGCGATGATATCGGATGTTGTCGCAATCATCGGCTCGCTTGACCCGATCATGGGAGAAGCGGATAAGTAATGAAAGAAATCGTTGTTCTAAAAGTAGAAGGTATGCACTGCGGCGGATGTGTTCGTAGTGTAACGAATGCAATCAAACGTGTGGCTGGCGTAAAAGACGCAGAGGTCTCTCTTGAGAAGGAAACAGCGTTAGTCGAGTTTGATAAAGAAGTAACGAACCTGTCCGAAATTCGTATAGCAGTGGAAGAAGCGGGTTATAAGATTGCCGCTTAACTATTGAATACAACCCCCGGCATATCTCCAAAAGAAGAACGATTCCTTGTTGAAGGCATGGATTGCGCTGCATGTGTAACGCGCATTGAAACTGCCATTAATAAACTCCCCGGCATTCAAACTGCCACCGTTAATCTTGCGACAGGAGAAGCATCTGTTCTCTATGACCCACATCAGGTTGAGCTTTCAAAGATAAAAGAGTCCGTTGATAAGATCGGGTATAAAGCAGCTGATCTGCCTGAAGGCGATCTGTATGAACATCACGCAATTGAAAGCGAGTTACTTTATGCTAACCGCCGACTAAAGTTTATTGTCTCGCTTGTTCTCACGCTTCCGGTTTTTATTATCAGCATGTTCATGCTTGAATTCACTGGGAGCGATTGGGTACAATTCATTCTTGCGACTCCGGTTGTCCTTTGGTGTGGCTCACATTTTTTTACAGGCGGATGGAAAGCTGCGATAGCAAAAGCTCCTGATATGAATACACTCATCGCATTGAGTGTTGGCACTGCATATATTTATAGTGCGCTCTATACGATCTTCCCGCATTTCCTCCCTCACTCATCGGCTTCATGCGCATATTTTGAATCTGCGACGACAATCGTAACGCTCGTCTTGCTAGGCGGACTAATGGAAATGCGCGCCTCACAAAAAGCGGGAGAAGCAATGCGCTCTCTCCTTGGCAAACAAGCAACGACAGCAACTCTCGTACGTAACCTCATTGATACGACAGTACCGATAGAAGATGTACGCGTAGGAGATATACTTCGCGTACGAGCAGGCGAAAAGATACCTGTGGACGGAGTTATCATGATAGGTAACGCTTCGATAGATGAATCGATGATGACAGGTGAGTCTAACCCCGTCACAAAAAGAGAAGACGATGAAGTCATAGGTGCATCGATCGTTTCAAGCGGTACATTCGAGATGAAAGTGACACGCATCGGGAAGAATACTGTCTTGCAGCAGATTGTTCGTCTCGTAGAACGAGCGCAGAACTCGAAAGCTCCTATCGCTCGTCTTGCTGATAAGGTAAGTGGATATTTTGTCTATGGTGTGATCGCGATAGCACTTATTACATTTGTTATTTGGTATGTTGCTTCACCAACGGATAAGCTTGCATCAGCAATAGTACCTTTCATATCTGTTCTGATTATTGCCTGCCCTTGTGCGCTTGGTTTGGCTACACCCACAGCTATCATGGTCGGCTCTGGACGAGCGTCAGAACTTGGTATCCTTATCCGCAAAGGCGAAGCACTTGAAAAAGCACATCAGCTTGATACTATCATTCTCGATAAGACTGGTACAATAACCACAGGCGAGCCGGTCATTAATAGTATTAAGTCTCTCAACGGTCTTAGTGAAGATGAACTGTTGCAACTTGCTGCATCATTGGAGAGAAATTCATCGCACCCTCTGGCAAAAGCATTTACAAAGTTGGCAAAACAGAGGAACATCTCTCTCCTTGCAGCCGATAACTTCCAGATAATCGAAGGGAAAGGGATTCAAGCGAACATTAACGAGAGAAAAATAGAAATTGGTAAATCTATTGGGACTGAGAATGCTCTTTCTCTTATGATTGATAGTGAACTCGCAGGTTCTTTTGAAGTATCACATACAATCAAGCCAAATACAAAAAAAGCTATCACTGAACTTCGCAAACTCGGCTTGGATGTCATTATGATGACAGGTGATAACGAAGTCGAGGCGAAGCGTATTGCTTCGGAAGTTGGAATTACGAATGTGATGTCAGGTGTACTACCTTATCAAAAAGCAGACAAAGT
>JAYUZC010000075.1:0-7164 GCA_043752045.1 Bacteroidota bacterium
GATTGAAGGTGTGAACGGTCTCGGACCCTCCGGCTCGAAGGTTTACTCAAGCAAGAAAAGCGGCGTAACCATCGGCGGATACGGCGATATCCTCTATAACCGTTATGCGTCAGAAACCGATGATGGAAAAATCACCACGCAAAAAGACAAGATAGACATGTATCACCTTATCATGTATCTTGGCTACAGATTCAATGACTGGATACTCTTTAACTCCGAGATAGAGTACGAACATGCTCTCACGCAAAGTTCATTCGGAACAATCCCAGGATATGTTGCCGTAGAGTTTGCATATCTTGACATGATGTTTAGTAAAAACTTCAATCTTCGCACAGGTCTTGTGCTCAACCCAATGGGCATCATGAACGAGGTACATGAGCCGCCGACGTATCTTACTTCGATTCGTCCACGAGTTGAGAATAACATTATTCCTTCTACATGGCGTGGCGTTGGTATTGGCGCGTACGGAGAGATCATCGAAGACCTTGAGTACCGTGCATACATCATGGAGGGCTTGCGAGCGCAGGGTTTCACTGGCAGTGGTGGTATCAGAGGCGGTCGTCAGCACGGTGCTTCAGCGATAGCAGAAGACTTCGGTATTACCGGAAAACTTGAATATAAAGGCATCGACGGCATCAATATCGGTGCAAGTTTTTATACAGGTAATTCTGGGCAAGGTATGATTGATACAGTTGTTAATGTTGGTGAAGTAATAGGTGCATCAACGATGGTCTATGAAGGACACGTTAATGGTACAATCGAAGGTATTGAGTTTGCAGCAATGTATGCGGGTGGTACAGTTGATGAAACAGATGCACTCAATAAGAACCTCAAGCAAACAATTGGCTCTGCACAAAACGGTATGTACTTAACACTTGGTTATGATGTGCTTCGTTTGTTCCTCAAGAACAGTGAGCATCAGCTTTTACCGTATGTTCATTACGAAACATTGAACACACAAGCAGATATGGAAGATGGATACACAGCAACTGAAGCGAATGACCGTTCGACACTTGCATTTGGTCTAGCGTACCGTCCAATGTCAAACATTATCTTCAAAGCAGAATACCGCGACGAGAAGAATAAAGTCGCTGCCGGAAGCACAGCGCACGATGTGGTCAATATCCTTGTAGGTTTTATGTTCTAAGTGAGAAAGTAACACCGCCTTCCATTTTAGGGGCAGCTACCGGCTTTGGGCTGCCCTGAATCATTTTAGCAAGTGTTGTGTTTATTAAGACACAATCTCAACAGATGCCCAAAACGTTGCTTGTATCATTCTTTGTGGTCTTATTGCCGATCATTGCATCGGCGACAGGGACATTTTATATGACCAAGGACGTTGCGTTGAAGCAATACTTCCCGGAGCATTCTATCGAAAGACGATCCGAGTATCTCTCAAAAGAACAAAAATCAGCGATCAAACAAGAAGCTCGCGCACCATGGGACCATGGTGTCGTTACATATTACGTTGCAAAAAATGGCAATACTGTGATTGGGTATGCGTTTTTGGAGTCAGTGACCGTCCGAACAAAAACAGCAACATATATGGTCGTTGTGAATCCGAATGGGACTATCAGAGGCGTCGAGATACTTGCTTTTTACGAGCCGGAAGATTACAAGCCATCGCCGCGATGGTTAGGGCAGTTCAATGAAAAAAATATTGGAAGTGATCTAACACTCAAGTCAGGGATTAAGAACATCGTCGGCGCAACGCTTTCTGCGCAAGCACTTTCCGAAGGTGCGCGTAAGTATCTTGCATTCTGTAAAGTTATTTTAGGAAAATGAAATACCTACAGAACGGCGGATTCCAGCGCAACCCATATATGCGCTTGACTCTTGGTTTGGCATTGCTCTTGCTTTCGGGCTTTGTCGTTTCATCCTTCCTGATGTACTTTGAAAAGATGAACCTGACACCCGCATCGGTTGTCAATTACATTAATGGCAACGAAGAGGAGTTCATCCCGGGCAGGACCTTCGGTTCGATGATAGAGGTAACACATACGCATCTTCCGATGATGGCGCTTGTGCTCTTGCTCTTAACACATCTTGTCATCTTTGCGCCATTCTCGAAAAAAGTAAAATATACGTTCATCATTACACCGTTTCTTGCAGGTCTGATGAACGAAGCATCGAATTATCTTGTCCGATATGTCGGAGTGGAATTTGCATATCTGAAAATAGCATCGTTTCTTTTATTGCAAGCGAGTTTGACGTTTCTTATCATTTCTCTCGGTGCGTTTTTGATCCGTTCAAGGGGGCAATCGAATGAATAATCTTTTTTCTGGCGATATTTCACGTCGGTCATTCATGAAGGCAGCACTCTCTGCGTTGCCTGTACTATTTATATCACCATATAGCGCAATTGGTGGTAAACGTCCGCTCTCTGTGCGAAGGACAACCTTTGCGATGGGTACGATCATCAGCATCGAAGCATTTGGTACAGACGAAAAGCAGATTAACCATGCCATCACGCGATGTTTTGACTCTTTTCACCATCTTGACGTGATGATGAGCGTTTATAATGATTCGAGTTCGCTCTCTGAAGTAAATAGGAATGCAGGGAAGAATGCTGTCATCGCTCCGAAAGAACTGCGAGAGGTAATTGGCTCCGCGCAAATTCTTTCACGTGAGACCGGCGGCGCATTTGATATTACCCTTGAGCCGCTCATGAAGCTATGGGGCTTCCGCGAGGAAGGGAACGTGCTCGCACATATTCCAACTGATAAAGATATACGCATCGCACTCGAATCAAGTGGTATGAAAAATATCCTCATTGAAAACGAGAGTATCTATCTATCGCATCCTAATTCCCGAATTGATCTTGGCGGTATTGCAGTAGGGTATTCAGTTGATAAAGCGGCCCAGATACTTCGCAGTGAAGGTATTGAAGCTGCATTCATTAATCATAGCGGCGATGTGTATGCACTTGGCGCTCCGCCTGATACTGATGGGTGGAAATGTGTTATCCCAAACCCGCAACACCCAAATGAATTTATCAAGGAATTTACAATTACAAACTCTGCTGTCTCAACTTCTGCTCGGTACGAAAAGTTTGTGACCTCCGGCGGCAAGAACTACGGACATATCCTCGATGCGAAGACAGGCAGACCGAGCGAGGTGGTCATGAGCACAACGGTTATAACAAACGCTTCAATAGAATCAGATACGCTCTCGACGGCGTATTACACAATGAATGCTCAAGAAGGACTTGCATCTGCACAAAAACGTCCAAATACCAAGCTAATCACGTCAACCCTCGAAGGCGACCTCCTGAAGATATATACTTCCTAAAATTGGGTTTAGCCAATAAAAAAAGCGAGGTGTGATTCCCCGCTTCTTTCGTGTGAGTATGAGAAACTCTTAGTTCGGATAGACGCTCACGCGCTGACGGTTCATGCGGAAACGCTCGAACTTCACCGTACCATCGGTAAGTGCGAAGAGCGTATCGTCAGAACCGATACCGACATTCAAACCTGGATGCATCTTCGTGCCGCGCTGGCGGACGAGGATATTGCCTGCGATAACCACTTCGCCGCCAAAACGCTTTACGCCGAGGCGTTGAGCATTGGAATCGCGACCGTTTTTAGTACTTCCGGCTCCTTTTTTATGTGCCATGATTTAATACTCCTAAAATTTGTGTTTAAGCGATGCTTACATTCAAAACCGTGAATTTCTGGCGATGACCGTTCGTGCGACGGTAATCTTTACGACGCTTTTTCTTGAAGACGATGATCGTCTCGTCGCGGTCGTGCGCGGCTACTGATGCCGTGATCTTTGGGCTGCCACCGAGGGTGACCTTGCCGTTTGCTTCTGATAGGAGCACGCTATCAAAGCTGACCGATGCGCCTACTGCTAAGCCATCAAGGTACTGCACACGGATCTTATCCGTGTTGCTATCAACTTTGAACTGCTCTCCGTTTAATTCTACAATTGCGAACATGTTTGCTAACCCTTTTATTTTGAGCAGGGTAATAATGCCAAAACAAGGCGAAAAGTTCACTAAAATGGCTTTTTCTGATAAATTTAGAGAATACTCTCTAACCCCTCCTCCAAATTCGGGTATTTGAAGGTGAAGCCGGCATCGGTAAGTTTCTTTGGGATAACGTGTTGGCTTGTTAGCAGGAGGGCAGTGCCCATCTCGCCGAGGAGGAACTTCACTGCGAATGATGGCAACGGCATGAACGACGGGCGGTGCATTGCTTTGCCGAGTGCCTTGACGAAATCTTTGTTGCGTGTAGCATTTGGCGCTACAGCATTGACTCCTCCCGAAACCGAGTCATTCTCAAGAGCATAGATGTAGATGTTCAAGAGGTCTTCAAGCATTATCCAACTCCACCACTGCTTGCCCGAGCCGATAGGCCCGCCTGCGCCGAGTTTGAAGGGAAGGAGAAGCTTTTCAAGTGCGCCGCCTTTTGGGTCAAGCACGATGCCTGTTCTGATATTCGCAACTCGGATACCCTTTGCTTTGAGCGGTTCGGTAGCAGCTTCCCATGCTGTACAGACTTCGGAAAGAAAGTCATTACCTGCTCCACTTGACTCCGTGAGTTCTTCATCATTGCGATCGCCGTAATATCCAATCGCAGAAGCAGAGATAAAATGTTTAGGCGGGTTCTTAAGCTTGAGTAGTGACTCAACGAGAAACTGCGTCCCTTCGCGGCGGGACTCCATGATCTTACGTTTCTTTTCGGCGGTAAATCTCTCACCGATGGTTTCACCTGCAAGATGAATAACTGCATCGTATCCTTCAAGACGATTTGTATCGAGGATGCGTTTTTCATAGTCCCAAAATAAACCGGGAGTAGCTGTAGAACGCGAGAGGCGAGTTATTTCATGTCCTTTCGAGAGTAATAGTGTCGTGAGCGGTTTGCCGAGAAAACCTGTTGCGCCGGTAATAAGTATTTTCATTGTGATCGTCCTTAGGATTGAGCTGTATGAGCAATTTCTACGAATTCAAAACAAAAGGTTTCGGTTATTGCTTGCATCTATATCTATATGACTATACATATCAACTGGTTACTCTGTTTTTAATAAAAATCAATGAATATCTTCGTATATTTGTATTAGATATTCATTTACGTAACCACTAACAATGAGAAAAGCAAGGATATTTTTATCCTGCTTTTTCCTTGTCGCTTTTAGTTTTACCACAACAGATCTATTAGCTACCACTTGGAATAAAGTAGGTAGTTTTCCTTATCAGATTTTATCAATGTACTTCGCCGATGCGGAGCATGGTATCATTGGTACCGGCTCTGTACCAGGGGATGACCCTGTCATTGCAGAAATATATCTGACAACAGATGCAGGTATATCATGGACGAAAGCAGTCACACCTTCCGACTATGGCGCGGTATGTGATATCTTCATGACCGATTCTTACAAAGGATGGGCTGCTGTCGGCGGTGGTCTCCATACACTTTGGCAGACAAATGACGGCGGATATTCATGGCAAGAGGTGAAAACTGTTATCGGTGGGTTCGGCGTAGGGGTATATGAAACATCATCGGCAATAGTCACCACAGACCTTTTTAGTTATTCGCGTATCTCTACCGATAAAGGTGCAACATTCAAGCGAGTTAGCCTCAATAAGCAAGGCGATGCGATGATGGGTGTTGACTTCACCGATGACTATCACGGCGTTATCCCGAGCTATCGCAATGGCGGCAACTGGGTTCGTACGACTGATGGTGGAAAGACATGGATAGAGACAGACCAATCGGTTGAAAGTTGGAGCGTGTATGGAGCAAAAGGAACATCATCATTCTACACCGCCGAAGAAGGAAACCGAAACGGACATGATTACTTAACTAAGATTCGTCGCTCTGATGATCATGGTGCTTCATGGCGCATTGTTCATCAACTACCATTCCGTTCATCGGGGCACATTACTGGCACAGGGGATATTCTCTACGTGCAGACGGCAAGTTCTATCTGCGTTTCATGTAGCGGATACTCACACGGAATTTACCGCTCAACCGATGGTGGTGAGAGTTGGAGAGCACTTGGGGGACCGGATAATCTTCCTGATAGACGGTTCAAGGTTATTCCAACAAGTTGTAATACTGTCGTGGTGTATGCAGCAGATAACCAAGGTAATCTTTACACACTGACCGATGAAGTAGAAGTTGTTGCAGGTGGCAAAGAGCAATTCTATGCTAACCAGCGCAAAGATGACGAATCGAGCGTCTCCCCAGGCTCGTTCGTTGATGTGAATGTGATGGTCACCTTCGCACCGACACTAAAGATAGATACTCTTTCAGCAAAGGTTATTAGCTTCACAATAAACTATAACGAACCACCGATTACTTCGACTATTGAAGATATTAAGAACTCTTTCAAGCCGCCGTTTGGGTGGAAGTTCGGTGAGTGTATTATCAATGAGGGTTCACTTTCAATCGTCTTAGAGAACACGGGCAGTGCAAAACTCATGGACGATCAGCATCTTGGTGTTGTACGTCTTGCAGTTGAACCGGATGCTGTGAAGTCAGGATATATCAGCTTGAAGAACGTGGAAGTATATACGGGCTGTATGGATTATCTCTTTAGCTGTATGTCGGAAGGGGAGTATCTGAAGTATGTTAAACTGCAGAAGAATGTTGTTCAAGATAACATTACGATCTTAGAGAATCTTTCTGTCTATCCAAACCCTGCGAAGAATATTATTACTATCGCAACGAGTGCGTTTATCAAAGAGACTGGTACGATTACATTACACGATGCACTCGGTAAAGAGATCTACAAGACAACCATCAACTCACCATCAACCCAAATAGATGTGTCGCAATATGCCAGCGGTTCATACTATGTGAGTTTATTA
Organism: Bacteroidota bacterium; assembly: GCA_043752045.1. Classification (GTDB taxonomy): domain Bacteria; phylum Bacteroidota; class Ignavibacteria; order Palsa-1295; family Palsa-1295; genus DATDEW01. The sequence goes on from JAYUZC010000075.1 coordinate 6,818, forward strand.
AGGAATGGCTCGACCATTACGCGAAGAATAGAAATTCTTCACTAACGATTGACCAAAAGTGGAGGTGAGGGGAATCGAACCCCTGTCCGAAAAGCATGTTCTTGTGCTTCTACGAGCGTAGCTCTTTACTTGTTTGCGGTATCAGGTAAGGGTAAAGAGCGACCTATTGATACCGTTGCATATCCTGACTACTTCACTTCAGCACGATACGCGTTTACAAAGTGAAGGGAAGAGACAAGCGACACCCCATATACAAACCCCGTCTTTCCGGAGAGCCTGCGGGATGGGCACCCCCAAGCCATGCGGCTCGGTAGCAACTCAACGCGGTACTAGCCCGCGGAATTTAG
>JAYUZC010000076.1:0-2738 GCA_043752045.1 Bacteroidota bacterium
AAGCAGAAAGAAGGCAAGAAGCGAATGAAACAGGTTGGGCGAATTGAAGTCCCACAGGAAGCTTTCCTTGCAATCCTACAAATATCGGATTAAATAAAAAAAGGCAGCTGATAGCTGCCTTTTTAATATCTATAGTGAGAATTATTATCTCACAACCTTCATAGCTTTTGTCTCGACAGCACCATTCACATCAAGGCGGTAGTAATATGTGCCGGATACCAAACGGCGGGAGTCGAAGCTGATTGGATGTTCTCCTCTGCCAAGATTCGCATTAACGGGCGTCCCGACAAGCTCACCTCTGCTATCGAATACTTCAAGCTTCACCATTGCAGGTTCAGAGAGGGCAAACGGTATCGTCGTCTCGCTCACTACTGGATTTGGATAGTTCTGTGAAAGGATAAAGATACGGTCGGTCATTTTCGAGCCATCTGATACGCCTGCAGAATTTTTGAAGAGCGACTTCATTTCACCTGTGCCATTGACTGGAAAAGTAAATCCGAACTCAGTTTTGTTTGTCAGGTCAGGAGTATTCAATACTGACTTTGTGAAGCTTTCACTCGGTCCGAACCACTCGGTAAGTACGGAAGCATAAAGCTGACGGAAATCGAACTGATGCTTCAGATCCTGATAAATATCAAGATCGGTCAGACTTGGATTATTTCCATAGACATTGCCATTGACACCAGTACCGAAAAGGAATTGTGGAGCACATGTTCCATGGTCAGTACCTTCACTACCATTCTCGTTGACGCGGCGACCGAACTCCGAATACGTCATGCCAAGCACCTTATCTGCAACGCCGAACTTCTCGATGTCCTCTTGGAAGAGCGAGATAGCTTCAGCAAGCTCGAATAAGAGACGTCCTTGACCAGTTTCATTGGTCTTTGATCGCTGTTGGATGTGTGTATCGTATCCGTATTGAGTAACAAAATAGACCTTTGTCTTCATCCCACGAGCAATGCACCATGCTACTTTTCGTAGCTGCTGTGCAAGTGTGTTTCCCGCAGGATAAGTTACTTTGTTTCCCGGAGTTTGTCCGCCGGGGAAGTGTGTAGTGTTAAAACGGTCTCCGTATATATCTGATTGAACAAGGATATTGCGAACATAGCCAAGTTCATCACCGTAGTTAGATGAAGGAACCGGGTCATCGGTATAAAGAACAGCAGACGTATATTTACTTGGGTCGGTTACAGCAATACCCATATTAATCTTACTTCCCTGGAATGCATTGGAAGAATTGAAGTCAATGGATATAGCAATCGGATCATCCGTACTTTTCACGCCGAACGGATACTCATATTCTATGTACGGAGGTTCAGCTTTTCTCATATCACGGTAATCTTTTTCAAGATAACGCCCGAGCCATCCTGTGCTCATGATGACATTTGAGTCCGTTGCAGTATTCCAAATATCAGTAGAGCGGAAATGCGAACGGTTAGAATCATCATACCCGACATTCTGAATGATAGCAAGTTTGCCATCCTTCCACATATCGTGCATCTTTGATGAACGGTTCGCCTGCGTATCGGTGAACTGGAACATCGGGTTGAGCGCTAAGTTACCACGGAGTGATGTTGCGCCAAGCAAGGTCTTTTCAGCAGAAGACGAGAACCCGATATTCTTGCGTTGAATATCATATGCCGGGTCTTGATGGGGTACGACAGCATTCAATCCATCGCTACCACCATTCAAGTTAATAAGGACAAGTATCTTGCCATTATCTGATTGTGGGTTCAGCAGTGCGTCGAGCGCAGGGTTGCGAGCGAATGCTGTTGCGTTAAAACCACCAAGAGAAAAAGGAATAGAAGCAGCAGCTACTCCGATAGGTAAGTGTTTTATAAAATCTCTACGTTTCATTGTTGTCTCCTCCTTTAGCTAAGTTGATAATCTGCAAGTAACATGATACCTGCGACAAGTGCTCTGACAGCAATTGTCTTCTCGTTATCAGGTAATGCCAGCCATACGTAGTTATATTCAATTGGAATTTGTTTAAGAACGTATGCTTTTACTGTGGCAGATGGCGCCTGTGCACATAAATATTCACACATCTCATCAAAGAACTTGAAGTAATCCGTTGAGTATGACGGGAATTTCTTTGCCCAAGCTATCACTGTTGCGTCGGGTAACGAGATAGCAGTATGTGTATTACCATATCCATCTCCACCATAAGCAGGGATATTTTTTGATATCATCAGTTGTCCTGCCATCGCGATATTGCGATAGGGAAGCGTCGTTGTGCTTATCCATGACCTGTAACCGGGCCAACCCTTTACATTGGGTGGATCAAGAAGTACTTGACCACCTGCAGCAGTGTAATAGTAAAGTGAGCCGCTCTGAAGGCGATCGGGCTTAATATCAAAATGACGAATAAGTCCGAGAGAGTATTCGTACGGGCTTTTGATGCTTGCTCCAATATTGGCTTCATCAAAGAAATGCTCGCTCTTGAAAAGCTCTGCCAAGACGGGTTTCAATTCCCAGTTACTTGACTTGAACGTCGAAGCCATCGCGTCAATGATAGTGCGCTCTGCGCTGCCGGAAACATCAGCATAGACAAAGTATTGATACAGCTTTGAGCAGATATACCATGCGATAGCATCCTTCTTGCTCTCAAAGATATGGTCAATAACATCGTCAGTAACCCCTGCCGATGCCAAGCCCCATGGTTTCTTTACCCCGAAGATAGTCTTAAAGGTAGCGTCATGCTGGTTTACTTCGTAGTATGAAGGCAGGACATTTGG
>JAYUZC010000077.1:0-2731 GCA_043752045.1 Bacteroidota bacterium
ATAGCTATGATGTTCACCTTGGCGCACCGCTTGCAACCTATCGATCTGCTACTCTCGATGCAAGAGCCCATAACGAGATCGAGCATTTTATGATACCCCCTGAAGGGTACGTACTTCACCCGGATACGCTCTATCTTGGCGTGACCGAAGAATATACCGAGACGCATAAGCACGTCCCTTTCCTCGAAGGCAAATCATCTGTCGGTCGTCTCGGGATTGATATTCATGCAACCGCAGGCAAAGGTGATGTTGGCTTCTGTAACTATTGGACGCTTGAAATATCGGTCAAACAGCCCGTTCGCATCTATGCCGGAATGCCTATTGGTCAGCTTATTTACTTTGTTGTACAAGGTGAATGTCTAGTCCCATACAATACCAAAGGGAATGCGAAATACAACGCCCGCACTACCCGTCCTGTCGAATCAATGATGTTTAAGAACTTCGACGAAAAAGAGGGCAAATGGAAATAATCTACAGCTGAAACTCAACAGCCAAAATAATCCTTTTATATGATTGCCGCTAGTTACGGTCATTCATGTAAAAGTAGTTAGATTATGTTAAAAAAATATGGTTTTATTTTAAGCTGTGCCCTCCTATCTGCGTTCGCCATCCCAGTAACAGCGCAAGAAGTTAAGGAAGCTGAAGTCCTACAATCACCGTTCAAAGCTGCGAGTGAAATAGGTGCTTTCAAAGAGTTAAATCTTTACCCTGAAAGTATTCGCCGCTCGAAGCCATTCGCACGGTATATGCACCGATTCGAACGTGTCGCCGAAGTTAATGGTACTTACGATGCGGTTTCCAGATATGAATCATTTACCGAGTCACAAGGACATTTGCTCCAGGCATCATATAAGCAAAGCAAGGGAGAAAATTCGATCTTTGCAGATGCATGGGTAAATATTGGACCCTCGAACCGTGGCGGCTGTACAAAAGCACTTGCTATCGACCCCACTAATGGTAATATAGTCTATGCCGGGGCAGCCGGAGGCGGTGTCTGGAAAACAACCAACGGCGGTTCTTCGTGGACAGCACTTACTGATCTTGTCATCCCTGATCTTGCTACAGTATCTATTGCCATTGACCCAAGCAATACAAATACGATCTATGCAGGTTCGGGTGATGGATCACTGGCTACTGACGGGCTTGCAGGCACAGGACTTTATAAGTCAACCAATGCAGGTGCTTCATGGACAAAGGTTGGCTCAACACAGCTTTCACGAACTGTGAACAAAGTACTCGTCCACCCGACGAACTCTAATGTTGTTTTTGCTTGTAACTTTGATGGTACAGGTACCAACGGCAAAGGACTTTACCGTTCAACAAACGGTGGGACAAGTTTTACCCGAGTCCATCCGACTACTAAAAATGCTGATGGTGTGATTTGGGATATTGTTCAAGGAGCAACGATTAGCGGCAAAACTATTTTCTATCTTGTCGAAGGAAATCTCGCCAATGGCACTTCAACAGAGTGCGGCATCTATAAATCAATTGATGACGGTGTAACATGGGGCAAACTTTTAACGACTACCCTTCCCGATGGCTCGCTTATTGGTAAAGCTGCCCTTGCTTGCCCTAAGGCAAACCAATCAAAACTCTATTGCTTCATGGCTACACCGGCAGGTAACTTGCGCGGACTTTACCGCTCGACCGACGGTGGCTCATCATTTAGTACCATCACCGTACCCAGCACCATCTTTTCTCCAAGGGGTGGGACTGGTCAAGGATGGTATGATCTCTGTGTTGGAGTTTCACCAAACTCAGGAGGTACAGGCGGAAATGATACCGTTCTCATCGGGGGCGTAGAAGCATACCGTACATACAACGGCGGTTCAACTTGGATCGCTTATAGCGACTACGACAATAACTCTGCTGTCCACGTTGATCATCATGCGATCGCATTCAATCCGGTTAGTTCAAAGCAGATATTTATTGGCAATGATGGCGGTATCTATAAATCAACAAATACCGGAAGCTCGTGGAATTACACAAGCAATAATTACAACACTATGCGCTTTTACCACATCGGTCTTGATAAGACTGATTACAAAGCGACAATGGGCGGCAGTCAAGATCAGGGTACATGGCGCACGTATAGCGGTGGAAGTCCTTCATTCCGATTTGGTGGTGACGGATTCAACGTTATCATTGATCCAACTATACCGAGTACGTATTATTGTGAGGGACCTTACGGAGAGCTTTTCAGAATCACAGGCAATGGATTATTGACAACACCGATCAGTGGTTCCTCGTTTGAATCTGAATCGGCATGGGATACACCATTTATCCTGGCTCCTAAGAGCAGTACCACTCTATATACCGGACGTACAAAGGTATGGAAAACAACAGACCAAGGCACTACCTGGACAGCGATATCTCCTGTCTTAAATGCCACTCATATCAAAGCACTTGCTGTTTCTCCTTCAAATAGTAATGTGATATTTGCCGGATTGACAACCGGGCGCATCAAAAAAACCACGAATGGTGGTACCGATTGGACCGATGAAAATACCGGAACATCTGCAACGATCGAATCAATCGTATGCCATCCCCGCGATGATGACTGGGCACTGGTTTCCCTCAATGCAACCTCAACTGCCACACCACGTGTCATGCTCACTACCAATGGCGGTACTGATTGGACAAGTAAATCCGGTACAACCACTACAACACGTTTGCCTGGTGTGCCTGTTAGCCAAGTTGCGCTTGACTCAACAGACCCCGCAAATATCTG
>JAYUZC010000078.1:0-2729 GCA_043752045.1 Bacteroidota bacterium
CGTAAGAGAAGCATATCTGTCCATACTATCTGTCCGGGATTTGTACGAACTGATATACTCACGAAAAGCGTGGAGAACATCACAAAGCGTACAGGCAAATCAAACTCCGATGCAGAAACAGAACTTGGGAAGATGAATGCTTCGGGTAAGATCATCGAGCCGGAGGAAGTCGCAAATATTGTTCTTGATATTATTTCGGGATCAAATATGAACGAGCTTATCACTCTCTAAACTATGCTTGACGCACGTACAGAAGCCATAGTTAAAGCATCGATGCTTGCATCGCGTCCATCATACCGGGATGAGTTGCGTCAGTATCTCACTAAAGTAAAAGCTGATGCAATTGCAACACGCGAAGAACTCTACGAATCATTCTTGCAGCTTTATCTCTTCGCAGGTTTCCCTGCCGCGCTTGAAGCAAGCCGCACGCTCTTGCGAGTATTTCCGATAGACAAAAGTGTAGTCAAGGATGATATTGCGTCCTACTATAGAGTCGAGTCATTTGCTCGCCAGGGTGAAGAGCTTTATAAAAAAGTATATGCCGCGAATCATAATGTCGTTAAGCAAGGACTTATTGATATTTCACCCGAGCTTGCCGCATGGGCGCTCGTCGAGGGATATGGTAAAACATTATCACGCCCTAATCTGGATACAAAAACCCGTGAGCTTGCTATCGTTGGTATTCTTACGCAGCTTGAATGGGACCGACAGCTTTTTTCGCATATACTCGGCTCACGAAACGTCGGAGCTACGAAGGAGGAGATTCTTGAAGCTGCAAGAATAGGCGCGAACGGCGATCCAAAGAAGTTAGAAATTGCGGAACAACTCATACGAAAAATCACTTAAAACACCCGCAATGAATACGAACCGTTTCTTATTAGTATTTCTCGCATTTCTTACCGTTAGCTGCGGCAAGAGCATTGATGCGCCACCAACACTATCGTCGGTTGGCTTTGATGCTGCCGGTTCGAGGCAGATTCCGAAGATCGGCTCGCCGGGCACGATCGCGAATATACTCAATGAGAAGCTTACCTTCGAGAGAGCAGAGTTTACTTCATCGCCGATTGCTTTCCCGGATGCAAGCGGATACGTTGTCGGCACACGTACCGGTACGGTCGCTATCTTTTCTGCTGCCGATTCGCTCACTGCATTAATCTCACTTCAAAGTAAGTCGCCAGTTCTTGAACTACTTGTTGATAGTGCTTCTATTATTGCTGTACAAACCGACGGCTTAACAACTATGCTCGCAAAAGATGGGAAACAGCGATGGGTAAACCCGCTCACTACTTCTGCGCGGTGCAACTCTCTTCTTAGCGACGCAAACATTTTGATTGCTACTGATTCTTCTCTTGTCCGTATTTCAACTGCTGATGGTAAAGCATCAAATGTTTTATCTTATGCTCTTTCTCCTCGCTCGCTTGCGTATGATAAGAATACAAGGCTTATCTATCTTGCTTTGACGACAAACTCAAGTGATGGAGCAGATAGCATTCTCTGTATTTCCGAAGATGGGAAAGTTATCTCACGTACAGGATTTCCGAACATGCGTATTAGTTCGAACTTGACACTCGTTGGTGATGAGAACAAACGTGTCGCATTCGGATACTTTGGCGATTTGAATCCGCAAAGCTCTGTACGCAGAACTTATGTAGCTCTTTATGAAGGCATTACAGAAGGCAAGCCGAAACAAGTAGCTAAGCATGAAGTACCATATATCCCGATGAACATCGCATCAAACGGGGAGCTTATCGTTTCATCCGGCTTCCGCGAACGTTCGGAAGAACTTGCATCAGGCATTGACGCATTTGATATTGCAAAGCTCGAAAAGCGTTGGCAGCGCAGATTCTCGGAGCCGCTTGTCGCACCGATCAGCATCTCGAGTGCAAATATATACTTCACTCTTAGTTTTCCGACGACAGCCGAGACACCCTCGAACGGATTATTCTACGTGCTCTCTGCCGAAGACGGCAAAACCGACAGAGAGGTTGCTATCGAAGGAGTGCGCTCCGGGTTTGCGGCGGGAATGCCGATGCCGCTTGGCGAAACGGCACTCATGCTGTCTGATAATCAAAAACCAATTATCTATATAATCAGAGATTGATGGACCTTTTCAATAAGCTTATTGCCTGGGTTTTACCAATTGTTCCCAAGGCTATTGTTCGCAAAGTAAGCGCACGGTACATCGCAGGTGATGCGCTCCCCGATGCAGTGCGATGCGTTCGCTCTCTTAACGGCGAAGGTGCAATGGCAACGGTAGATGTCCTCGGTGAATACATTAAGAACATTGGTGAAGCAGATGAGAACACTCGCTACTCATGCGAAGTGCTTGAAACAATCGAGCGCGAAAAAATCGACAGTAATCTTTCGATAAAGCTAACATCGCTCGGACTTGGCTTAGATAATGCTCATTGCGAAGAGAACGTCCGAAAGATACTTGATACAGCGAAGGCACACGGCAACATCTTCGTCCGCTTTGATATGGAAGACTCGCACTACACAACTCTTACAATAGATCTTTATGATAAACTCCGCAAAGAATATTCAAATGTTGGTGTAGTGATACAAGCATATCTTCGCAGAACAGAGAGCGACATTAAGCGGCTGACCGATGGTGGCTTCACAAACGTTCGCCTGTGCAAAGGCATCTACATTGAAGCCGAAGAGATCGCATTCAAAGAACGCGATGAGATACGCGAGAACTTTGCAAAGTGCCTCGACCTGCTATTCTC
>JAYUZC010000079.1:0-7074 GCA_043752045.1 Bacteroidota bacterium
GTCACCCGATGCTTCGCCGGCAATGATGAGAATCTTCTTGGTCAAGATAAGTTATGATTAAACACAAAGACACTAAGGATACACAAAGTTTCACAAAGAAAAAATCCTAAAGCAGCTTCTTCAAATACCTTCCCGTATGCGACTCTTTGACTTTGATAATTTCTTCGGGTGTGCCTTGGGCAATGAGTTCGCCGCCGGCTTCTCCGGCTTCAGGTCCGAGGTCGATCACATGGTCGGCGCACTTTACAACTTCAAGATTATGCTCAATGACAAGGACGGAATTGCCTGCCTCAATAAGTGCATTGAGCGCTTTCAGGAGCTTTGCTATGTCGTCGTAATGAAGTCCCGTTGTCGGCTCATCGAAGATAAAGAGCGTGCCTTCCTCTGAAGTCTAGGCTAAGTGTGATGCAAGTTTAACGCGCTGTGCTTCGCCACCGGAGAGGGTAGTTGCTGGTTGACCGAGCTTCATGTACCCCAAGCCGACATCATCAAGTCGTTTAAGACGAGAGTGAATACGAGGATATTTTTCAAAGAAAGCAAGTGCTTCTTCGATCGTCATATTCAGAACATTGACGATATTTTTGTCATCTATCGTTGCATCGAGAACTTCCTGTTTGTACCTTGAGCCATTACATACATCACAAGTCAGATACATATCAGCTAAGAATTGCATCTCGACCTTGACGAAACCTTCACCCTGGCAATTCTCGCACCGACCACCTGGGATATTAAATGAGAAATATCCGCCTTGCCATCCACGCTGCTTTGAGTATGTCGTACGTGCAAATGCTTCGCGGATATGGTCGAAGGCATTTACATACGTTGCGGGATTGGAGCGTGGTGAACGTCCTATTGGTGTTTGGTCAATGAGTTGTACCGCAGATATCTTATCTGCTCCGGTTATCTCGCGGAATGCGCCTACATTAGATACAGGTTCGCCCTTCTCCTTTCGAAGCCCATTGTAGAGCACGTTGTGTACGAGTGTTGACTTGCCTGAACCCGAAACACCCGTCACTGCAACGAACATCCCGAGAGGGAAGCGCACATCGATGTTCTTCAGATTATTTTCTGTCGCACCATTGATAGCAATACAATCAAGTGGACTAATGCGTCGACGTTTCTTGGGGACAGGTATCTCTAATTCACCATTAAGATATTTTGCAGTGAGCGAGCGAGATTTTTTCGCTTTGATAAGCTCATCCTTGGTACCTTCAAAGACAATTTCTCCGCCACGTGTACCTGCATTTGGTCCGAAGTCAACGATGTGGTCAGCCGCGCCAATCACATCCTCATCATGCTCAACGACGACGACTGTATTGCCAAGATCACGCACACGATGGAGTATTGTAAGAAGTTTTTCTGTATCTCGCTGATGCAGACCTATGCTTGGCTCGTCGAGTACGTAGAGAGTTCCCGTCAACGCTCCGCCGAGAGAACTTGCAAGCTGGATACGCTGCGACTCTCCACCCGAAAGAGTTTGAGAGAGACGCTCAAGCGTCAAATATCCAAGACCGACATCATCAAGATACCGCAGACGTTTTTTTATTTCAAGTACGACACGCTCGGCGATCTTAAGTTCGTAATCAGTAAGCGACAATTCATCAAAAAACTGTTTCGCTTTGGTGATAGTCATCTTCACGACATCGTGAATGGTCTTGCCATGAACTTTTACGTTCTGTGTAGCTGGACGCAGTCGTGAACCATGACACTTCTGGCATATTGTATAGCCGCGATAACGAGAGAGGATGACGCGGTAATGAAGTTTATATGTATGTGTTTCAAGCTCGCGGAAAAATCCTTTGAGTCCGTCGAACTGCTTGCCCCATCCCTCCCAAATCGTTTGTCGCTCATCTTCTGTAAGTTGTGCATAGGGGACGTCAAGCCGAACGTTTGCATCGTTAGCGATAGATTTCAGATCATCAAGATAAGAGCCAAATTTTGGTCCTGTCCAACAGCTAATTGCCCCTGTCTTAATAGTTTTTTGTTTATCGGGGACAACAAGATTCATGTCAATACCGACAGAGCGTCCAAAGCCCTCGCATTCAGGGCATGCTCCGAACGGACTATTGAAGGAGAAAAGCTTGGGGTCGGGTTCTTCGTAAGGAATGCCATCGTTCGCACATTCAAAACGGTCGCTATATTGATGTTCTTCTGTCGCTCCGTCTTTGCAAAGTCGGGCAATGATAACTTTTCCGCTTGACTCGCGGAAAGCTGTTTCAACAGAGTCCACAATTCGTGAGATCAGTGCTTCATCATCTTTTCGCCAGACGAGTCGGTCAACAAGAATCCGTACTTCGCTCGGTGATATTTTTTGTGGCGGTTCTTCTGATAATTCTAATATCTTATCACGACCGGCAAGAGTGATACGGAAAAAACCCTGTGCCCGCAAGTTAGCCCATTCTTCATCAAGCGAGTGCTTCTCATGGCGGTGCATTGGGAAGAGCACATAGAACTTATCGCCGTCTTTTAACTTTGTTTTGATATCAGCGATGATAGAGCCGGGTGTGTCCTTGCGAACAACAGTGCCGCACTTTGCACAGTAGGTGATACCTATACGTGCAAAAAGAACTCGAAGGTAGTCATAGACCTCTGTCTGTGTTGCAACTGTCGAACGAGGATTACGAACAAGAGTTTTCTGCTCGATTGCAACGGCAGGAGAGATACCCGTGAGTTGGTCAACGTCGGGCTTTTGCATACGCTCCAGGAACTGACGAGCATAGGAAGAAAGGGACTCGACAAATCGTCTTTGTCCTTCTGCAAAAAGTGTATCAAATGCAAGAGATGTCTTTCCGGATCCGCTTACGCCTGTAAAGACGATGAGTTTGTTGCGAGGAAGCTCGAGCGAAATGTTCTTTAGATTATTGACTCGTGCGCCCTTGATGATAATCGGACGTTTCGCCGACGGCAAGCCGCTTGTTACTACGGGAGTTGTATTCGTATGTGCTAGGTCTTTTGGCACGGAGCGAAATTATAAATAGCGTTCTTTGATAACTCCCAGATGATGGAGTTCATGTCCTGCGATCATATATGCAAGTGCGTGAACCGATACTCTTTTACCATTAGCAATGCCACTACGTCCTACAGCTTCTGTGTCAAGGTTCTCAAGCAAAGTCAACGTTGCGGCTCTTACAGATTTGTACTCGTTAATGATGCTTTCGGCAGTCCGAGTGCTTGTATCAACATTTTCGGCATACTCATCTTCTTCAAATCCGGCAATTTCTGTCTTATCGCCACGAGCGAATGTAAGAATACGATAGCAGAATACTCGCTCTGTATCCATCAGATGTTGCGCCACATCCGCAACTGTCCATTTTCCTTCGGCATATCTATAGTGTAGCTTCTCCGGAGAAATGGATCCGAGTAAGTTTGCGAGGGAATCCGTCTGGTTTATGAAATACTCCAATACATCCTCACCCGAAACGAGCGAAATATATCGCTTGAAGTATTCGGGATAGTCCCCGTCATTAGGCGGTGTTATGATTGGATAACTCATCTCTTATGAGAGAACAGATTGAAGCGACTCTTCACCTTTTGGGAAGGTATCGGCTGCACCTGTAAAACGCTCGATGTGGCTGCGAATTTCTGCTAAGTCGAAGAAATGTTTGCCTGCGGCGTTGCGAAGCTCGCGAGCAACAGTATCCTGCGTTGAAGCAATGATAACACGTTTGCCATAGCTACGAAGCAGCTCGACTGCACGCTCGAAGTCGCCGTCGCCAGTTACCATAACGGCGGTGTCATACTGTGCAAGCGTTGTGAATAGATCGATTGCCATCTCGAGGTCGAGATTTGCTTTGCGTGTTAGTTCACCTGTCGCTTCATCGCGGAAATACTTTATTGTCTTCACTCGTACAGTATAACCTGCATGATTGAGGTAACCATAAAATCGTTGTTCGCGCGGATCGGGCGGCATCTTCTGTGAGGCATACCAAAAGGCATCACCGATAGCTGCGCCATTGGTAAAATAATCTAAAAGTTTGCGGGGATCAAAGAACCAACCGAGCGAGCGCTGGGCGTAGTAAGCATTTTCACCGTCAACAAATACCGAAATACGATTCGTCGACTGCGTGAACAGTGGATGTGCGGAGTTCGTCATAATGTAGTATTTCTGAATAATGTCATCCCTTATTGAAGGGACGTATAATATATTGGTAATATATATGTCAGGAAGAGGGATATTAGTTCAATCTCATCCCTGACTCGGAATCAAAGAGATGAACATCAGTCGGCTGAATCCTCAAATGCATAGAATCTCCAAGTTCATAGCCATCATGAGATGCAAACCCCTTCATGCTTGCAATAAATGTATTATCATTAGTTTCAATATAGTAATTTGTCACACTTCCGAGCGGTTCGATAAGTGAAAGAGTACCATTGATTACCCCTTCACCAGAATCATCAGCTGCGATGCTTACTGATTCTGGACGAACACCGAGTTGTGCAGTTGCGTGACTTATTGTTGAATCTAATGACAAGCGAAATTCACCCGATATAAATACTCCTCCTTCAAGTGCTCCAGTTATCATATTCATCGAAGGTGAACCAAGGAAACGCGCAACAAAACTTGTTGCAGGTTTGCGATAGATATTTTCAGGTGAGTCGTATTGTTCGAGCTTACCTTTATTCAATACTGCTATGCGGTCGCCCATTGTCATTGCTTCGGTCTGGTCATGGGTAACGTAGAGCATGGTAGTCCCAAGTTCACGCTGAAGGTTCTTAAGTTCGGCACGCATCGAAGAACGAAGTGCAGCGTCAAGATTTGAGAGCGGCTCATCAAAAAGGAATACTTGCGGCTTACGTACTATCGCTCTGCCAACTGCAACACGTTGCTTCTCGCCACCGGAAAGCTCCTTTGGTTTTCTTCCGAGAAGATGCGTAATAGAAAGTAACTCTGCTGCTTTACCAACTTCTCGTTCGATCACCTCTTTACTCTCTTTACGAATTGTAAGAGGGAAGGCGATATTCTCCTTGACGGTGAAATGAGGGTAGAGTGCATAATTTTGAAAGACCATCGCAACATCGCGGTCTTTCGGAGCCAGATTGTTGACCTGTTTTCCGTTGATGAATATCTCGCCGCTTGAGATGTCTTCAAGTCCTGCGACCATACGCAATGTTGTGGATTTCCCACAACCCGATGGTCCAACCATAACGATAAACTCGCCTTTTTCCGCAGCAAATGAGATGCCACTGACTGCTTCGTTGCCGCCGGAGTAGCGCTTTTCTATATTTCGTAGTTCTAAATGAGCCATTATTCATCAAATTCCGAGCACAAAGTTACGAAAAGAGTGGTTAAAGAGTTCATATTATGGTAACACCATAAATTAGTGGGCGTATAGATACTATTATTTAGACTACTTATGTCGTTTCGGATACTAATATTTTTTGTGCTGACGTTCGCTTGTGCTGCTTCACAAGCACAATTCAAAAAAGCAAAGCCCATCGTTGATGTCAGGTCGGTCATTACATATCCAAAAGAAGAACTAAAAGCAGGTGTCGAGGGAAGAGTGTTGGCTGACCTTATGGTTGACACGCTTGGGAAAGTACCTAAATTTAAGATCAAAGAATCTACAAGCAAGAATTTTACACAGGCATTGACAACTGCGTGCCTGAAGACAAAATTTGAACCCGCACGCGATTCTCTCGGGAGAAAGGTCGCCAGTTGGTATCCGGTTACAATCATTTTCAAACCTGACCCCGAACAAGTTCGCAAAGCAAATGACGATGAAGTTATTGATGTTGCCCAGATGAACGATAAGATGCAGGGAAACTCTGATCCGAAAGTATTAACAAGCATTGACGACCTACTTGAGTATCCTATGCCAGCTATTCGTAAAGGCCTTGAGGGGAAAGTAGAACTCTATGTCATTCTCAATGCAAAAGGGAATGTAGATTCATGCCAGGTCATATCATCAACCGACCCTATCTTCGAGGTATCTGCAATCAATACAATGAAAAAAATGAAGTATAAACCTGCCACACGAGGAGGCAGACCATTTGCAGTTCGTTTCAAACAAGTAGTGGATTTTTCGCTTGGAAAAAAGGAATAGCTTCCGTGTGGAATTGTGGTAAATATAGTTTAAAAAAGTTTATAAATTATAGTATCGAATTAAGAAATTTTATGTATTTTTGTAAAACTTAGAAGAAGTAATATTCTTCTTACCACACGATGATTATGCCGCCGAGTTGAGTTAGGATTTGGCGGCATGTTTATATCTGTACTCTTCTTCCTCTCCGAAGTTCATCCAGCGGATAGAATGTATCCCTCCAGCGAAGTCCTTTATTCTTCCATGCGTTAATAGTTGAATGTAAAACTCCTAGTGAAATAAAGAAGTACCCTAACGGCAATGATGCTGCAATGTGTGGTTTTATTTTTATTCCTCGTCGTAATCCAAATGTTGAAAGCCCCGGCAGCAAAGAGTAAAAGAAGAGTGCTATAGCAAGAAGATAAAAGTTAGGGCTGCAAAGCCCTACAACAAACGGGAAGAAGATAGTAAACCACATTGAGAGTATCATTAAAGTAGCTTTTAAGAAGCTATAATTTGCAAATCCGGCAAAGGCATTTTTTTCTAGTCCCTTTATCGCTTCTTTAAGAGTCGGGTACCATTCAAAAGAGAGCAGTCCGTTACTATCAAGTAAAGCTGACTTTCCCCCTGCATTATGAATCATCAATCCAACGCCACCATCATCAATGACCTCCATCTTTAGCCACTCAAAGCCCGGAGTTCTATCGAATGCGTTTCGCCGGACAAGATTAAATGCTCCGACCCCGACATACGCTGAACTACCTTCTTTTCCTATCTCTTTTGCTTTGATGCGTTGGATGAAAAGTCCGCCGAAGGCAAATACAAAAAGTGGAACAAAGAACTTATCGTCTTGCGAACGGTCATCTGGTAAAAGTGCAAGATGATCGAGCGAGTTATCTTCTGCGTATGAAATGGCAGAGGTGATAGAATGAGGCTCAAAATGAATATCAGCATCGGAGAAAAGTAGCCAATCACCTGAAGCATGTTTTACACCCGTATTCAACGCATTAACTTTCCCAAGCCAGCCATCGGGAAGCGTGTTGATGTGTATGGG
>JAYUZC010000080.1:0-2720 GCA_043752045.1 Bacteroidota bacterium
ACATCGTCTTCAAGATACCATTCTCAACAAGCGTCATCTCAAAGGGCATAACACCCTCATCATCAATTGAGTATGAACCCAATAACGATATGTTGTCTCTTGTCTTGACAAGTGGATTATCACGAAGCGTTACCGATGTCGGAAGAACACGGGTGCCTATCTTCTTCTGAAAGCTACCACCTTTTGAGCCAAAGGAAATGACTACATTGCCGCCAAGCACATCTTCACGTGCGGCAGCAAACTTCGCTACTACATGGTCGTTAATAAAATCACGAGCCGCATCATCATCAAAAAGTACAGGACCGGTATATTCCTTATCGTTATACTTTGGTGCTTTAATAAGATCAGCAAGTGTCTTTGCTAACTTCTCGACATCCTGACGAATCTTGGCGATAGGGAGCTGGGAAGGGTTCTGCGCACTGTATAAAAGCGATAAACCCATCGGCTCGCCATCATCTGATGATTGGGCACTTGCCTGTACATTCAGATCGCATGAAACAGAAGGTTTGCGAAACGTGGTGCCTTCAGTGCTCTTAAAGAACTGATAGCTATTGGTATAACCAATACTAACATTGCAATTCTGAATCTCTGAATACTTTGCAAAGACAGCAGAAAGCTCGCGGACAAGATTCTCCGCCGCAACTTTATCATACTGCAACTCTATAGGTGCCTCTACAACATTGACGACAGGTGCCTTCGCATAGTCGGGGAGATTCTTATCTTCTTCTGATAATTGCTTGCGTTCGAGTGCTGCTTTCTTCTTCGTGAAGGTCTCATTCGCTTCTTTGAAGAGGTTATCTGTTGCTAGCCAGAAGCCGCGACGGATACCTTCGTAGTCATCATCAAGCGAGAGGTTCATATCAAGTGGCGCGCCGCCTCCACCGAAGATACCTCCTCCGCCGTCTGAAAAATTCTCATCATTAAACTGGTAATCACCGACCATCAACCGAAGATTCAACTGGCGATTGCGGCTCGATGTTGATTTGGTAACCGCTCCGAACGATGCAGCTACATCCGCTCTGAAATTATCGGCAACTGAATAGTTGATATAGAACGGAGTGGTTAGTCCGGTTCTCTTAAGCTCTGCTGTTGAACGTGCAAGTTCATCACTCATTGCAGATTGAATGGTGGAAATCGTCTTCTCGCTCATTCGTTGTGCATTTGAGATAATAGGGAAGCTTGCAACGAGTAAAAGTAAAAGTATCTTTTTCATCTTAGCTTCCTTTTTTTACGTCAGGTGAACCGAGGATTGGCAAACGCTCTTGTGATTTATCTTTCTTCTGCACTTCTATCTCACGCACAAGTAAGCTCGGACTTGAAGCACTCACAGGCACCCACCCCGACTCCGCGCCGCATACGCCGTTAAATGTCTCTGATTGATTGCTTGCCGCAAGAATTCGCTCGAACGTTGCAAGCGGCGTTCCGATAAGATCAACACCTCTGACAAGTTCATCCGCTCTGCCGTCAGGATAGACGCGATAGACAAGTATAGGTAACACGTTGAACGAGTTTGGTATTGTTCTGCCCGTCAATGTAAATCCACCTTCGACCTGCTGGAATCGTAAACCGTATGGCTTACCTTGCTTTTTACATTCTGCGATGAGTAGTGCTCGCAATGAATCTTCTGATACCGTTTCCTTTGCCTCGACGATAAGATTTGACTGACGCGCTACGGGACGTTTGCCCGGTGCAGCTCTGCCATGTCCGTTAGATTGGTTGAAGCCCTCGATAGGTGAGCGACCCATGAGGAAAAGTTTGAAGATACCGTTATCAACGACAGATATGCGTCCTGCCTTTACACCTTCATCATCGAAAGCGTATCCGCCCATGAGCGGTGTTTTGCCGAGCATCTTTTGTGTTGGGTCGAAGACAACCGATAAAAATTCAGGTAGTATCTTCTGATCAAGTTTCTTTTTAAACGTCTGTCCTTCATTTACATTCTTCTGACGATGCCCTTCAATGCGGTGACCAAAGATCTCATGGAAGAACACTCCCGACGCTCCGCCGGATAAGATACATGGACCTGTATAAGGATCTACAAGCGGTGCATTACGCATCTGCTTGAGCGTAGTGAGCATTTGACGTGCATCTGCGAGGATAACTTCGTCCGCGGGCAGTTCATCAGGGCTAAAAGCGAAGTAGCTCTTATATAGCGGCAATTCCATTCCGTCGTCGGCTTTGGTCATTGCCTGTATCATGATGCGAACATAGATCTGATTCGACGCCATCTTCGTCCCTTCGGTCGAGATGAAGTACTTGCGGATGATCGTCGCTACAAGCGATGCCTTGGCTTCATAGATATGTTCAACACCTTTAAAGACTGCTGAGAAGCTACGGAGTTTATCCTCCCATGCACTGCGGTTTGGGAAGTAGCCGGACATCTCGACTGGTGCTTCATAAAGAGAGATAGGTGCTCCCTTTGGTCGTGTAAAATCTGCAGAGGTATCTTCTTCTTCAACCTTCACATTACGGTTTGTCTTGACCTGCTCGAAGCGTTCGCGTGCTGCTTTGTATGCGGCATCCGTCTCGCGCCAAAGGACGAGCTTGAGTGCTTTGTCGTTGTTCTCGATAGGTGCCTGTCGGGTATTAGCGCCTGCAAATCCGCTTCCGCCGAACATCCCGCCGCCTCCGCGTATCTGATGCGTATTATCAAGCATGTAGTCGCCGACACGAAGATCAACCAAGAGCGTTCTGGCGCGGCTGGAGTCGCTTCTTTGGAG
>JAYUZC010000081.1:0-2720 GCA_043752045.1 Bacteroidota bacterium
GTTATGATGCGACTAATCCCTGGAAAACAGAACGAGATAGATTTGTCCTTTCTGCCGGGCACATGGCTCCCGTATTGTATTCTACTCTTGCAAATTCAGGTTTTTTCCCTAAATCAGAGCTCCTCACACTTCGAAAACTCAATTCTCGTTTGCAAGGTCACCCTGGACGCGATATGGGATTGCCTGGTATTGAGACTTCAACTGGCTCACTTGGGCAAGGGTTTGGCATTGGGGTTGGAATGGCACTGGCGGATAAACTCGTCTCAAAGAACGACCATCGAGTCTATGTTATTACAGGTGACGGGGAACTCCAAGAAGGGGAGATATGGGAGTCGGCTATGTTCGCAAACCATTGGAAACTTGACAACCTGTGTGTTATTGTTGATAGAAATCATTGCCAGATCGATGGGCGTACCAGTGATGTAATGGAAGTTGATCCGGTTCAAGATAAATGGACGGCATTCGGTTTCCATACTATTTTTATTGATGGGCATAATATCAGTGAGATTCGCGCTGCCTTCAAAGAGGCGGCTGCAACGAAGGGAAAACCAACCTGTATCATTGCTCAAACATTTATGGGACACCCTATCAGTTTCATGAACGATGATTATCGTTGGCATGGTAAACCCCCAAATGCAGAGCAGGCAGAAAAAGCGCTTGCTGAATTGGTATAAAAAGAATTCTAAAGATTGTAATTATGACTCAGGTATTAGATACAATGGCAGGAAAAGTAGAAACAGCATCCACCAATGGTAGCACTGTGAAGTCAAACGCATACCCAATGAATGGCAAAAAAGCAACTCGCTTCGGTTTTGGGGAAGGACTTGTTGCGCTTGGTGAAAAGTATGACAACATCGTTGTTTTGGGTGGCGATATAACAGGTTCGGTCATGACCTCTTACTTCCAAGAGAAATTCCCGGATAGATTTTTTTCCGCAGGTATCATGGAAGCATCTGCAACGCTTTTTGCTACAGGCCTTGCGCTTAGTGGCAAAGTACCATTCTTTGCAAGCTATGGTGCATTTGCTGCCTGCCGTAATACTGATATGCTCCGTATCTCTGTTTGCTATAACGATGCGAACGTGAAGATAGGCGGCGGACATGCAGGTATCTCTGTCGGACCTGACGGCGCAACCCACCAAGTACTTGAAGAGATCGCTATTACTCGTGTGTTGCCAAACATGACGCTTCTTGTTCCATGTGATTATAATGAAACAAAAAAAGCGACTATCGCAGCCGGTGAATTTGTCGGACCCGTCTATATTCGTTTTGGTCGTGTAGATGTACCTTCCTTTACTACAGAAGATACACCATTTGAAATTGGGAAGGCACAAGTATTCCGTGAAGGTAATGACGTCGCGATTTGTGCTTGTGGACCAATGGTGTGGGAAGCACTTGTTGCCGCAGAAGAACTTGCAAAAGAAGGTATTGACGCACGCGTCATAAATGTTTCGACTATCAAACCACTTGATACCGCTACTATACTTGCCGCTGCGAATGAATGTGGTGCCATTGTCACAGCAGAAGAGCATCAGATAACGGCAGGCCTTGGAGGTGCGATAGCAGAGTATATCGTTAAGGAAAACCCTGTGCCGATGGAATTCATTGGTGTCAATGATACATTTGGTGGTTCTGGTGATCCTGATGAGTTAATGAAATTGTTTGGATTAACTTCGGGTGATATTATCAAAGCAGTCCGCAAAGTTATCACTCGTAAAAAAGGATAGGATTGTAACCGATATTGTTGTCTTTCGTACTAATTGATTCTTTCGATAGAAATATGCAGATAAAGAAAAAAGTATCCTCTATAGTGTATGTAGTATCACTTATGTTGGTTGCAGGAGTTTGTTACGCTCAAAAAGCCCAGCCGAGTCTTACCGGAGCAGCGTCTCCAACGGTCATACGCTCAACCAAAGAGGCAATCACGCTCAATGAGTTTGAAGCCGCGTATCGCCGAATGAACGATAAAGACCCATACCGTTCAGGCCTTGACTCACTTAAAGACTTTTTAAATCTCTATTCTGATTACCGTCTGAAGCTTCTTGAAGCAAGAGAGATGGGGCTTGACAAAGACGCAAAGATCATCTCCGAGATTGATGGATATAAGAAGATGCTTGCAGGACCGTTTCTTCTTGATAAAGATATTACCGAACCGGCAATCAAAAGGACATATGATCGAAGGCAGATAGAAGTAAGTGCTCGGCATTATCTTGCATCAATAAAGAACCCTAATGACCCCGCTGATACTTTGAAAGCGTACAAACGTGCATTAGAAGCAATCAATAGAATAAAAGGTGGTACAGATATTTCCGTAGTTGCGATGGGCGAAGAGTATTTTAATTACCTTCTTGACTCAAAAGGGTATGTTGAAAAAGAACGAGGGAAGAAGCCGAATGCATTGCCTGATACGACTCTTTGGCAACGTTCAGATGACCCACAAACATGGCAGAATGGGGGAGACCTCGGTTTTTTCACGGCTGGGATGACAGTTCGTTCTTTTGAGGATGCTGTCTATGGATTGAAAGTCGGTGAATATACTACTACTCCGGTTCGTACCAGATTTGGTTATCATGTGATTCAACTTACCGGTAAACAAAAGCGAGTTGGTGGAGTAACACTTCATCATATTTTGGTTGCTATCAATAAAGATATGAAGGGGACAGACACAATCAAATACTATGCAAAAGCAGACAGTATTTTGAAGTTACTTCGTGCGGGTGC
>JAYUZC010000082.1:0-2701 GCA_043752045.1 Bacteroidota bacterium
ATGGCTTGCAACCGAAGAGCAGCATCTCTTAAATGCGCATTCGGCTGATATAGAGTACATGTTCGGAAATTATCAACACTCATATGAATTATACGAGCAATTATGGAAGAGGACGTCTAAAAAACGCCTCGGATTGAGAGATCACTATCATACACTACGATTTGCTGAAGTTGCTGCTATTGTCGGAAAGATCGAATGCTCAAAAGAGATACTCGACATCCCGATCATGGGTGGGAAGAACAATCTCATTGTTTGTAGTAAAATGATACGTCTTGCGGTACTCTCTTTGCTTGAAGACCGTATCCCTGAAGCGCTGGCGTTTGTGCATGAAGGATCTAAATGTAACAAAGGCGAATCTAATACGCTCTATACTGATATCCGACTGCGTTTCCTTGAAGCAGTATGTGCATATCTACTTGGTGATTGGGACCATGCAAACATCCTCAATGTCCGTGCCCTTCAATTCTTGCAGAGAAAGAAGCTCGGGCTTGCAGACAGCGATTTTGGTTATTATTTCAAATTTATTGATGCAGTGATGATCCAGCATGAAATAGGTAAGCCCATTTCTGATAAGGTAAAAGCACATTACAAAAAATATTCTGAAGGACATTTCAAATTCTTCGGCCTCGTGCTTAAAAAGATGCTAAAGTCAAAAGGTCCGAACGGCTGGCTCCCCCAGGGTACAATGGATTGGTGTCAAATAAATGCTCTGAAAGAATCACCCAAGAAGGTGGTAAATGTGTGAATGATGTAAAAACTTTCCTTATTTATGTAATAATTTTTCAGGGTGGATAGCGTATCTTTGTAAAGAAGATTAAGCGCCCCATGTCGTACAGAAATATGATTAGAGAACATGTGTTAGGCACATGAGACCCTCTTATAAAAATTTGAATTGATAAGGCAAAATACCTCACCCGATCTTCAGCTCACCGTGGAAGTACTGTTTATGTACCACGCTAAAAAAAGACATGGCAAAAATACAAAAAACCGTACCCTTGAGGTGCGGTTTTTTGTTTTCAAGACTTTACAGGTTGCTATACCTTGAACCGAGCACGTATCTTATCGACCGGCTCTTTGATAAGATCAGCAGCCAGATCTTTTGTTATTTTCTTCCGCAGACTCGCTTTCATCTCGTCGAGTACGATATTATGAATTGGTTTAGGAAGTGAGATATAATAAAACTCTGCTGGTGTATGGCTGATCACACATTCGATGTCATGAGCAAGATGTTCAACTATTTTTTTCTTCAATTCACTTTTAAGGTTATGTGCTTCACCGAACGACTTTGCCGTTGAACGTGCATCGCCCGAACCACGGAAACGACCCGCACGGTCGGTAAGTGTATCACTTAACTTACGATGAGCAGCCTCATAACGAATCTGTTTGACAAGTTCTGCCTTGCGTCTATGAAGAGTTGATGTTTCGGCGATACGATATGCCTTGAGCGTACCCGAATCGGCTACAATAATAACATGAGTATTTTTCATACAGTTGACTGAGAGTTAATGAAGGGAGTTTTCCAAGCAACTCTTCATCAGGGAGATATGAAAAGATGCTAATCAGATGTTTTATATCAGTATCTTGAACACGACTATCAGGGGAAGTATCCCACGCTGAGAGCCCATACGGGAAGGGAGGTTATGACGCTATCTCCGCAGTTTCAGATTGCTTTTTATCGTACAAGGCGCGATTTATCATTTGTGTGCACTTTTAGGCATTTAGTTGACAAAGAATAGTCAATGGCATACTTTAGTAACGATATTGTCAACCAAAATACAGATTTTGGTTGACAATGGGGGTAGTTTGGCGGATGCGCCACCCCCTAACCCCCTCCACATTGGTGGTGGAAGTAAGAGGGGATGGGGGGAGCAGGTCCCAGACTTGCGGTACGAACTATTTTGGGTGAAAATCGTTATATGCGGCTCTGAATTTAACCGTGGGAGTTTTGGCGGTTCCTCGCCCGAACGACGTACCACACAAACAATACAACAATGGCAAAAAAGATCACCGGCTATATTAAGCTGCAGATCCCTGGTGGCAAGGCAACGCCTGCGCCTCCTGTTGGTCCCGCTCTTGGACAAAAGGGCGTGAACATCATGGAGTTCTGTAAACAGTTTAATGCAAAGACCGCAAAAGCAGACGGCATGATAACCCCGGTCGTTATCACCGTGTATTCTGATAAGAGCTTCACCTTCGTTACCAAGACTCCACCGGCTCCGGTGCTCTTGTTGAAGGCAGCAGCACTTGAAAAAGGATCGAAAGAATCCAACCGCTCGAAAGTCGGTAAAGTAACCTCGGCGCAGGTTCGTGAGATTGCCGAATTAAAGATGCCCGACCTCAATGCTGCTTCTGTTGAAGCTGCAATGAGCATGGTCGCAGGCACCGCACGTTCCATGGGCTTAACAGTAGAGGGATAAGATATGACATACGGAAAACGTTATACCAATCTCGCAAAGAAGCTCGACCGCACGAAAATCTATAATATAGATGAAGCGGTGAAGGTCGTCAAGACAACTGCATCGGCAAAGTTCGATGAGTCAGTTGATATCGCGATCAGTCTCGGTGTTGATCCGCGTAAAGCAGATCAGGCACTCCGCGGCACAGTTGCTCTTCCTCATGGTATCGGTAAGAAGGTTCACGTAACGGTCGTTACGAAGAATCAGGAAGCCGCTGCTAAAGAAGCAGGCGCTGATGAAGTTGG
>JAYUZC010000083.1:0-7009 GCA_043752045.1 Bacteroidota bacterium
GCCGAGAAACATCATCGATGTTGCATGGGTCTCCGATGATACAAGTCAGATTCTGATGTTGAGGTAGTTTTGCTTTTGATGACTCGTTCCTTACTAATGCTTTCACATTATACCCGCTACGCAAAAACTCGGCAACTACTGCCCGTCCTACAAAACCTGTTCCACCCGTGATAGCTATTGTTTTCATTGCTCTATATTTCATCGCAATATACAACACTACTACAGATATAGATGTAAAAGAAAAATGCCTCGCCGAAGTAGCGAGGCATTCATCTCAAGTTCTTAGTTATCTCTGTGGACGCGGCGGTGGTGGATTATCGCGCTTTCTCTTATTCTTCTCACGGCGATTGCGGAGTTCCTCGCGGACACGTCTGTTAAATTCTTTCTCAAAGACAAACAGACGGGCACGTTGACGCGGATTCAAGATGGGCTTAAGTGACTCATTGAGCTTTTGCACTTTACCCTCTATCTTATCATTGATATCTTGAATGTTGTTAAGAGTCGGGTCAACATCACCATCAGTAAGTTCACCTTGCGTAAGCTTCAAGAGTTTTATCTCTTGCTCGGTACGTTGACGGATAAGCTCTGCAAGTTCTTTTTCTGCAGGAGTATAAGCATCAAAGAAATTCTTTGCCTGCTGGTCATCAAGCGAAAGTACTTGACGAAGTTTATTATGCTTCTTCTCCATGATGCGCCCGATAAGACGTTCACGTATCTTCCCTTGCTCCTCGGGAGTCAGGAGCGGCTCATCATCTTGTGCAAATATCGGCGCAGCAAACCCAAACATCACAAGGGCGATGATCATATATGCTGCACTGGTTATTCTCGTTCTCATCGTATTACCTTTCTGATTCAAATTCGTTTGTCTCAAGTATCTTGAGAACTGACTCAAGCTCATCTACCGAAAGCTTATCGTATGTTACCGGAGATTCAGGGTCGCCCACTGTCAACTCATCCATGTTTTCGAAGTTCGATGAAGCATTTAGCATGTCCTGCTGTGGTGTAGATGCCGGGACTACTTCATTTGGCTTCACGATAGGCGCCTTCGGCGATTCTACGAGCTTCGGCGGATTGGTATCCTGCATTGAACTATGATTCTGTTTTGTCTCCGGCTTCGTCTGCTTGACACTAATATCGTAAAGCGCTTCGTTGTCAATCGCTTTTGGTGATTCTGTTACTATTCTCGGCTGAACTACAGGGGTATCTACAATACTTTTCGGTTGGTTGAAGTAGAAGAATCCGGCAACAAGCAAAACGACAACTCCGAGCATTGCAGTAATTCGCATCGGTGAACTAACAGGGGATACGGTCTTCTTCCCAGCTACAATGACTTGCTCGGAAGCAATACGATTCATCAAACGCGACTGGAAGTCCGTGAAGTATGCGTCGCTTGGCATATCCGTATTGTAAGGTTCACCCATCGCCCGAAGCTCTCGCTCCAAGGATTCAATGTTCTTTTCTATGTCGCTAGTTTCTTTCATCGTTATTATCCTGCATTTGCAAGAGCTGTAAGATCTATTTTTCCTTGCTGCTGAACATATTCTCCGATCTTCTTTACGGCATGAAAGTAATTTGCTTTCAAACCTCCGACGCTCGTCCCGACTGCCTGTGCTATTTCTTCGTACGGCAGTTCATCATAGAACCGCAACAAAAAGACCTCTCGTTGTTTCGGCGGAAGCTGCTCTATCGCTTCTTCTATCAGGCGCGTCGTCTCTGTTTTTTCCATCCTTGAGTCGGGTGATAGTTCACTTGATACCAAACTGTCGCCGACATCATCAAGATTCACTGCATTACGTGTCTTCTTTTTTCGAGTCCGATGAATGACTGCATTCATCATTATTCTATAAAGCCACGTATAAAGTTTTGCTTCCCCTCGAAAACCGTCCAGCGCTTCGTACATCTTGACAAACGTCTCCTGCGCTATGTCGTCTGCTTCGTCATGGTTTCCGCCTGCCATGCGCCGCGCTGAGAGGTAGATGCGTTTCTGATAGCGTTCGACGAGCATCGTAAAGCTGACGTTCCGCTCGCCGGCTCGGAAGCGAGCGGCAAGTTCTTCATCGGTCAAAAGCGTATATTCGTCGCGTAATGCCATCGGGGGTCAGAGTCTGATCCTTAAAAATATCCCAAAAATAAGCATTTTTCGGCATTTCCGGTCTCGTTACTCATAATTAGAGCAGATTATAGGTGGAAGGTTTAATCGGAATGTGAGAAATCTCACGAGGATTTTAATTCTCCTCTTCCGGCTCAAGCTCGGCATCCGGACCTAAAAGAATGGTATGGAATCGGTCGAATGCTGACTTCGCCGGTTGGTCGTTCTTTTCCTCGAAGTAAATCGTCAGGTTGCGCAGCATACGAAGGAGGATATTGCGCGGACTTGACGGCATGATAAATGACTCGTAGTACGGCACGCCCGAAGTATAAAGAAAACGGCGAATATCTTCGCGGCGAAGGATGATGCCGTTATTAAATACATCAACAAAAAGCGGTTCGGTGCGGACACCATCATAACGAACGAGAAAATGTCCCGGCGTACTTGCACCGGAGAATGGCAAGCCAAGACGCTTTGCCGCAACAAGAAGATAGATCGTCGCAAGTGAGATAGGAATGCCAAGCCGGCGATCTAAGACCTGATTGATATAACTGTTATCGGCTTCAAAGAAATACTGGTGGTTGCCTTTGAACTTCTTCTCCTTAAAAAAGAACTCATTGGTGGCAAGAAGTATATCAACCGGGGAGTGGATTCCTGCAATACGGTCATGCAGCATTCCGGCAAGCGCATCGAGTTCGGCGCGGTAATGCTCTTCATCGAGGCAGGGATAGCCGTAGCGGGCGATAAGGAATGCGCCGTCTTCAAGTCCGCCTCGTGAACCTTCGTCAAGACGCAGACGCAATGCTTCAAACTCTTTTGCTAATCCTTCTTCGTTAAGGTCGCGGATAATGCCTGTGGCTCGGCTAATGGCAAGCCCATCACCAGTTGAACCCAGAAAATTTGTCAGCGGCTCAATGACGAAATTCCCCTTCGCACGCAAACGTGCTTCAACGACATTCGCAACGCGAGAGTCGGGATCGTCAAGTAAGGAAATAAGCGAGTGCAGTTCCGTGTCCGCCATACCCGCGATGAGAGCATCTGAATTCATATCGCTATGTGACAGCCGTTCCAACTGCCAGTAGTGCAACGCGGGTGGAAATACTTTTATTCCCTCTACTCGTCACCGCGTTGAACGTGGAACCTCAAATAAATTATCTGTGGCAAAACCCAAAAACGTTGTTTGAAATTATAAACCAAGAATTCCGTAACTTTGAATACAATGGAAAAAATGAAAGCAATTGTATGTTCTAAATATGGACCTCCGGAGGTTCTTCAGCTTAAAGAAGTAGAAAAACCTTCACCGAAAGATAACGAAGTACTGATAAAAACACATGCTACAACAGTACACATAGGAGATACCAAGATTCGGCGTTTAAAGCCTGGCTTGGGGCCCATCATAGATTTCTTTTTTAAGCCTATGATGCGAATAGTGGTAGGTTTCAAGGGACCAAGAAAAAAAATACTTGGGATGGAGCTGGCAGGAGAAATTGAAGCAGTCGGCAAAGATGTCACAATCTTTAAGATTGGCGATCCCGTTTTTGCATCTACTGAATTTGCATTCGGCTGCTATGCCCAATATCGCTGTATGCCTGAAGATAGGATTCTATCAATAAAACCAGCCAACATGACATACGAAGAGGCAGCTCCTGTTTCTAATGGCGGGTTAACCGCCTTACTTAATCTCAGAAAAGCAGGTATTGGGAAAGGTAAAAAGGTATTGATCTACGGAGCCTCCGGTAGTGTTGGTACTTATGCAATTCAGCTTGCCAAACACTTTGGGGCAGAAGTTACAGGAGTATGTAGTACTACAAATTTGGAAATGGTGAAATCTCTGGGAGCGGATAAACTTATTGATTATACGCAAGAAGATTTTACACAGAGCAGTGATAGGTATGACATTATTTTTGATGCAGTGGGAAAGATCGCATCTTCAAAACGTAAAAAAGCCCTGACCAAATCAGGAGTGTATATAAATGTTCTTGCTTTCTCAGGCAACTTTACGTTGAAGGTTGAAGACCTCATCTTTCTCAAAGAACTCTGCGAGGCGGGAAAGCTACGATCTGTAATAGACAAACGCTACCCTTTCGAACAAATAGTTGAGGCGCATAGGTATGTTGACAAAGGGCATAAAAAAGGGAACGTGGTTATTATAGTATAATACTGCAATATCTACGTACACATATATTACCCCGTAGGTTATTTCGACTCTGAACGCATGAAGCTCTCTTCGCCTTCGTCGAGGCGTTCGAGTTCGGTGCTAAGGAATTCAAATGCTTCTTGCGGCGAATCGGAGAAGTGGATGAGATCCATATCCTCTTTATCAATGACGCCGAGTTCGGAGAACATATCCCAGTTGATGAGCTTCTTCCAAAATGCAGTGCCATAGACCACGATAGGCATCTTCTTTTTGATCTTGCCTGTCTGGATGAGGGTAAGTACCTCGAAGAGTTCATCTATCGTACCAAAGCCACCCGGGAAAATAACAAGTGCTTTACCAAGATACGCAAACCAAAACTTACGCATGAAGAAGTAGTGGAATTCAAAGTTCAGCTCATCGGAGATGTAGCTGTTTGGCATCTGCTCATACGGCAAAGAAATATTAAAACCAATAGAACGTCCGCCGGCAAGCATCGCGCCTTTATTCGCGGCTTCCATAATGCCAGGACCGCCTCCGGAACAGATAACATAGCGTTGTTTATAGTCATGAGTTTTTACAGCTTCGGCACTGACGAAAGGAATACGCTCGGCTGTCTGCGAATTCTTTTTTCCGCGCTTTTCATGGTCACGAGCGGCAACATGAACAGACCATTCGGTCAAGAGCCGCGCAAGCTCGACAGCATCTTCGTAATAATCAGCCAGAGCGAGTCGTGTATCAGCAAGTTTATGCGACTCCGCAAGCTGCTTCAAGATATGCTCACTGCCCGAACCGCTGCGCTCAATGACCTCTTCACTGTGAGTGACCTGCATCTTCTTTGCTTTTGCCTCTTCGCGGCTATAGATACGAGCCGAGCCGAAGAATACGATAGTATCCTTCACCCGCTCCCTCTGTAGCCGAGCCCGTGGCTCCATATACTCCGACATGAGCCGAAGTATCCTCGCTTCAGGACTCTTTAAGAACTCTTCATTGAAATACGCTTTATCGGCACGGTTTTTTACTGCTGACATATAGTTATTCTTTCTATATATAATAAAGAACTATTGCGAAGAAAAATTCAGAAAAAAGAAAAGCCCGCCACTTTCGTGGCGGGCAAACCTGTTGTTTTGTGTAATAATGAGAAAGTAACTCTGTCCTAGCTTAGAAGCTTACTTCCGCAGTTTCTATTCGTGCTACCCAACGAATGTTGGTAGCTGCTACGCTCTATGGCAATATCTGATAGTTAATAAAATCAGCCCCTACAAGAGCTGCGCCTGATGTTACGGTGAAACTTATTCCGGGATTTCGGGCAGTTACCGCAACGAATGTTACAGTGCCCTCAACGTTACAAATGATTGTGTTTGTAGCCGTTACCGATGCATCATTTATTACTGTTGTTACTCCTACTGTAGCCGCAACCCTTCCGTGCGAGCCCCATGTAAGCGTCCCAGCCAAATCACTCACAAGTGCGCCCTTACTGACAGGCAATGCTGTTGGAAGTATGTAGAGAATGTTAGCCCCTTGTACACCTGCTTTGAATGCGGAGTAATTTATACCTGCCGCAGGGAAAGCGCCTGTTGTGTTCTGCGCTTCATAAAAGCGAAGTTCACTTGCAACGTTATTATTATTGGTAAGCCAAAGGTTAGCATTACCGAATGCAGCCGTGTTAGCTGCGCTGATAATCATCTGGTTATGGGTGGGAGAACCACTACCAAGAAAACCGAATGATTGCTGTCCATTGACTGTCATTCCATTTCCGCCTGGAACAACTGACCAATTACCTCCAACGGTATTATACGAACCACCGCCGACCGTTGCGTCTATTGCTGTGGCTCTATTATACCCACCACCTGCAACCGTTGCATCTGCTTCACTTGCGATGTTGTTATCACCGCCGCCAATCGTAGAACGGTTCCCTGTAGCAGTATTCAATATTCCCCCACCAACCGTTGCATACGGTCTATCTGCTGTCGTACCTGCATTATCACCTGCGCGGTTATTATCACCGCCTCCGATGAAGCCGAAGTCATCAGTCACTCTGTTTCCCCTGCCGCCGCCAATCGTTGAAGTTGCACCGGAAGCAATGTTACCAGATGTAGATCCACCAAACTGTCCGCCGCCGCCTATAAATGAATGTTCACCGCTTGCAAGATTCGCAATACCACCAACAACTGCGGCACGGAAACCTGTTGCTTGAACAGAGGTACCGGCACCGACAAATGTTTCATTGTTGGTTGCTTTATTGGTATTACCACCGACAACAACAGACCAAATACCTGTTGCCTCGTTATTCTCACCACCACCAACAAATGAGAATAAATTGGTAGCGTCATTACCTTGGCCTGCAACAACAGCAGCATAGGTATTGCTCGCACGGTTATTTGCTCCTGCACCAAGAAATGATCCTTGTCCGCTCGCAACCTCTATTGCAACATTCCTCTGTAATTGAAGGTCAACTGCCTGTGATCCGCGTGCATTACCTACTGTGACACCTGTTATCTGGCGTGAGACACTTCCGTTCGCGCCAAAGATGAATGAGTTATTTACTGTTGCTCCATTGCGAACGTCAAGATGAAGAGCCACATTATCTGTTGTACCGACAAAGTTCGTACCTGCTACAGTACCCGCATTGCCTGTAAGTGCCCATGCAGTAGCAGCAATGATCGATGCCGCAGTGCGCTGCTCAAGAACACCTGCATTGGTTACGAGCACATTCAATGATGTGGAGAGCGCAGGGATGTTACCAACCGTAAGCTGGTCTGCAAGTGTAAGTCCACCCGCTGCGG
>JAYUZC010000084.1:0-6997 GCA_043752045.1 Bacteroidota bacterium
TGAGCGGGACAGTTTCTATATCAAATACAAGAGTGTTTGCCATAAATAAAAGAGGGTAGTTATGAACTACCCTCTACAAAGATACGAAATTAGCGATGCTTATTTCTTCTCATCATCCATCACCGTATATTCGGCGTTTTCTACTTTTGGCTCTTCGCCGCCAGTGGATGCGCCTTGTTGTGGTGGTGCTTCGGCGTTCTTGTACATCTCTGTTGATGCTTCGCTCCAGACCTTATTAAGTACATCGATAGCTGTCTTGATAACTGCTGTGTCTGTGCCCTTAAGAGCATTCTCAAGTTCACTCACTGCGCCATTTATCTTTTCCTGCGCTTCGGGTTTGAGTTTATCTTTTAACTCATCAAGCTGCTTCCGTGAGGTAAAGACAAGCTGGTCGCCTTGATTGCGTAGATCAACTTGCTCCTTACGCTTCAAGTCATCAGCTTTATTAGCATCTGCATCTGACTTCATCTTTGCGATATCTTCTTTCGAGAGACCACCCGATGATGTGATGCGGATAGATTGCTCTTTACCCGATGCTTTATCTTTTGCGCTTACGTTCAAGAGACCGTTCGCATCAATATCGAAGGTAACTTCAACTTGCGGAACGCCACGTGGTGCAGGCGGGATGCCATCAAGATGGAATCTGCCGAGCGATTTATTATCATTCGCCATCGGACGCTCGCCTTGTAGGATGTGAATCTCAACAGACGGTTGGTTATCCGAAGCAGTCGAGAATGTCTCGCTCTTGCGTGTCGGGATAGTTGTGTTCGACTGAATCATCGCTGTTGCAACACCGCCGAGTGTCTCGATAGAGAGCGTAAGCGGAGTTACATCAAGAAGAAGAACATCCTTTACTTCGCCTGTCAAGACTGCGCCCTGAATAGCTGCGCCGACTGCAACAACTTCATCCGGATTTACACCTTTGTTCGGCTCTTTGCCGAAGAAGTTGCGAACAAGCTCCTGTACTTTCGGGATACGTGTCGAACCACCGACAAGAATAACTTCATCGATGTCGCTTGGTGTAACCTTCGCATTTGCCATTGCGCGTTTGCATGGCTCGATGGTGCGCTGGAAGATGTCTTCACAGAGCTGCTCGAACTTTGCACGAGTGAACGTGAGGTTCATGTGCTTCGGACCGTCTGCTGTTGCGGTAATGAAGGGGAGGTTAATCTCGGTCTGCATTAACTGCGAAAGCTCGATCTTTGCTTTTTCACCGGCTTCCTTCAAACGCTGTAGTGCCATTGGGTCTTTACGAAGATCAACACCGTCTGACTTGACGAACTCATCAGCCAAGTACTCGACAAGACGAGAGTCAATGTTATCACCGCCAAGATGTGTATCACCGTCGGTTGATTTTACTTCAAAGACACCTTCTGCAAGTTCGAGGATCGATACGTCGAACGTACCGCCGCCGAAGTCATAGACTACGACCTTCTCATTGATGCCTTTTTTATCAAGACCATAAGCAAGTGCAGCTGCCGTTGGCTCGTTGATGATACGACGCACGGTAAGTCCGGCGATCTCACCAGCATCTTTCGTTGCCTGACGCTGTGCATCATTGAAATATGCAGGGACAGTGATAACTGCTTCGGTTACTTTCTGCCCAAGATAATCCTCTGCTGTCTGCTTCATCTTTTGCAAGATCATTGCAGAGATCTCCGGCGGAGAATATATTTTACCGTTAATATCAACGCGAGCAGAGTTGCCTTCGCCGGCTACGACTTTGTATGGGACGAGCTTCTGCTCTTCGCTTACTTCATCAGCGCGGCGACCCATAAAGCGTTTTATAGAATATACTGTGTTCTGCGGATTTGTTACCGCCTGACGCTTCGCTGCCTGCCCGACGAGGCGCTCACCCGATTTCGTGAATGCCACGATAGATGGCGTTGTGCGCGCTCCTTCGGCGCTGGCAATCACGACCGGCTGCGTACCTTCCATTACGGAAACGCAGGAGTTCGTTGTGCCTAAGTCAATTCCAATTATTTTACTCATTTGTATTTACTTCAATTATTATTAAAAATTTACTTCATTTCATAGAAGGACACTGGCAATGACACCACAAAGCATCACTGCATTTTGCAAACGGCTAACGACTACGAACTACCGACTAATTGACCGAATCGTATTTCTTCTTCGGTCCGCGGGTAACGATTGTAGCGAGCATCATAAGTGCTGTCAAAGCGATGATTACGAGCATTAGTATTTTTACGAACATATTTCTATTATTTGTTTGAATTACGGACTGCAAAAATACCGCTTTTTTATGCTCTGAAAGGGACATACCGTTTTTCGGCACGTCCCTTCTATCTCAACTGTCTGAGTTAGCTTAATTCAAGCTGACATTGATCGGGATCTCGCGCTCTTTGGGAGCTTCAGGGGTTGCCTTTGGTAAGGTAACCTCTAAGACGCCGTTCTTGAAGTCTGCTCTGATATTATCGAGCGTTACGTTCTCCGGTAGCGTGAACTGACGCACGAACTCGCCGTACCGGCGTTCGATGCGTTGGTAGTTACGCTCCTCATGCTTAACTTCTTTCTTCTTCTCACCGCGAAGCGTGAGGATGCCGTCAGTGACAGATACTTTTACATCTTCTTGGCTCAAGCCGGGAAGCTCGGCATGAATATAGATGCTGTTCGTATCTTCAGAGATGTTAACTCTCGGAACGAGGGAGCCGCCTGTAGGGCGGTTCTGATCATTAAAGAACCAATCGAGGTCCTTGATGACCTGTCCATAACGTGGGTTACGTTGTATTGCGAACATTGTTGTGTTTCCTTTCTATAAAATTGCTTTGTGTATGCTATGATATTATGAAAAACCGTGCCAAAGCGAAAAATGACCAAAATCGAGGTAAATTGATGTGTAAATTCATGGCACCAGTGACAAAATGTCAGTCAAGATGACAAAATGGCAGTCTAAACTGACAAAATGTCAGTATGTAGGGGCACATTGAATGCACCCTTTTTCAGGATTAGAATAAATCCGAGGGGATGGGCACATTCAATGTGCCCTTACGGGGAGAAATTCGTCATTTGTTCTTACCCTCACCAAAATCGCACACTTTGGCAAAAGATTTGTTAAAGGAAGGTATGGCAAAAACAACCACCAAAAAGAAACCGGCGAAGCAATTAGCGCTTGAGTCGAAGGCAGTGCTTGAACAGGCGACCTCGCAAGTTGACCTGTCATCTATCCCCGAACCGATCGATGTTATCGATGTCCCGCCCAGAGTCCCCGTCCTGACGCTTCGCGACGTCGTTATCTTTCCGTACATGGTTTTCCCTGTGCTTGTCGGACGCGAGTCATCGCTCTCGGCAACTCGCGCAGCGATAGCAAAAGAACAGAAGTATATTTTTCTTGTCGCGCAAAAGAACTCGGCATCCGATGATCCGCCGAAGGAAGACCTCTATCGTCATGGTACGTTCGCTCGTGTCGTCCGCGTCATCTCGCTTCCTAACGGACTTGTAAAAGTACTCGTTGACGGACTTGAGCAGGCACTTGTAAAGAATTATTATGAGAGCGACGGACACATCGAGGCAGAAGTTGATATTATCAAGCCGACCGATCTCGATCATAAAGAGCTTATCGCGCTCGTTCGTCATACGGGTGACCAGTTCCGTGAGTACATGCGTCAAGCACCATCGCATCCGCCTGAAGTGCTGATGAGTTTTGAGAACATGACAGACCCGCGCCGCAAACTCTTTTACATTGCGGCACATATCGCAAAAGATTTGCAATCAAAACAGAAAGTTTTAGAGCTTACTGATATTCGTGAACAATATCTTCATATCTCTGCGCTTCTTGCAAGTGAGATTGATATACTCAAGATAGAGCAGGACATTGACCAGAAGGTGCAGAACACCATTCAGAAAACGCAGCGCAAATACTTTATCTATGAACAGATGAAGGCGTTGCAGAATGAACTCGATGGCGATGCGCTTGATGAGCATCCTGAACTCGGGAAACTTGCACTGCAAATAAAAGATGCAAAACTGCCTGAAGCTGTGCAGCTCAAGGCAGATGAAGAGATAGAACGCTTAAAGAAGACACCGGCTATGTCGCCGGAGTCAGGTGTTATACGTACGTATCTCGAAATGCTTGTCGGTGTGCCTTGGCATAAGCGCAGTGCTGATAATTTGAATATCGATACCGTAAAGTCTGTGCTTGAAGCAGATCACTACGGACTTGAAAAACCCAAAGACCGCATCTTAGAACACATTGCTGTTCTAAACTTGGTTGACAAAATGAAAGGGCAGATACTCTGTCTCGTAGGTCCGCCGGGTGTTGGCAAGACGTCGCTTGCTCGTTCGATAGCAAAGTCGCTCGGACGTGAGTTCGTTCGTATATCTCTTGGTGGTGTGCGTGATGAAGCCGAGATTCGCGGTCATCGCCGCACGTATATCGGTGCGCTTCCGGGAAAAATCATTCAGTCAATGAAGAGGGCAGGAGTAACGAACCCTGTAATCTTGCTTGATGAAATTGATAAGATGTCAACGGATTTCCGTGGTGATCCGTCGTCGGCACTGCTTGAGGTTCTTGACCCAGAGCAGAACCATACATTCAACGATCATTATCTCGAAGTTGATTACGATCTCTCGAATGTGTTCTTTGTGACGACAGCGAATGTGAAGTATAACATTCCGCTTCCGCTTTTGGATAGAATGGAAGTTATAGAACTTCCGGGGTATCTCGAACATGAAAAGCTTGAGATTGCGAAAACGCACATCATCCCTGCACAGCTTGAAGCACATGGCTTGCCGAAAGAGAATGTGAATTTCACAGACGCTTCGATACTCAAGATCATTCGTAATTACACCGAAGAAGCTGGTGTGCGTGAACTTGTTCGCAAGATCGCAACTGCTTGCCGAAAGATTGCCCGCCTTGCTGTTGCTGATGCGTATGTTGTCAAAGAAGATGCGAAGTCAAAACACCTATCGGAAGTTATTGTAACTGAAGAAGGGAAGCTCGAAGGCGCGACTGCTCCTGAAACTGAAGCTCCGCCACGCCAAAAATTATCCATCAATCCTGATTTCAAACTTGAGGTTGATGATAAGAAAGTTGTCGAGTATCTCGGCATTGAGAAATACCAGACAGCGAAAAAAGAGCTTGACCATAAAGTCGGCGCAGTGATGGGCTTAGCATGGACATCAACAGGCGGTGATGTGCTTCCTGTCGAAGTGCTTATCATGTCAGGCACGGAAAAACTTTCGCTTACAGGTCAGCTTGGTGATGTGATGAAAGAATCGGCGCAAGCCGCGCTTTCGTACATTCGCTCACGAGCAAAAGAGCTTGGCTTAAAGCCGAACTTCATGAAGGATAAGGAAATTCATGCTCACTTCCCTGAAGGCGCGATTCCGAAAGATGGTCCATCGGCAGGTATTACCATGACCGTTGCAATGACATCAGCACTCACAGGCAAGCCCGTTCGTGGCGACATTGCAATGACAGGCGAAGTCACGCTTCGCGGAAATGTACTTGCTATCGGCGGATTGCAGGAGAAGCTCCTTGCCGCACAGCGCGAGGGCATCAAGATCGTCCTCATCCCCGAAGAGAACCGCAAGACACTCACCGAAATACCGAAGCAGGTTCTTAAAGGGCTGAACATCATTCCCATCGAACGCATAGACCAAGCAATGCAGATTGTCTTTGACACAAAGACACCCGCAGAGAAGGTTGCGCTCAAGGAGAAGAAGGTAACAGCGACGCGGAAGAGGAAGAGTTAACCACGAAGGACACGAAGTATGCTAAGGTTGTACTTCGTGTCATTTGCGGTAAAAGATTTTAATCCATCCAATCAGCTACGAAGATGTTCGTATCGTTTGGATGTGATGGGTTTCTATTCGAGCAGAAGACTAACTTTTTGCCATCTCTTGTGAACATGGGGAAGCCGTCGAAGCCGCCGGTGTAGGTGATGCGTTCGAGACCTTTGCCGTCGGTACCTATCATGTAAATATCAAACTCACGCCCTTTAGGGTCGTCCATGTTCGAGCTAAAGATGATGCGTTTGCCGTCAGGATGAAAGAACGGTCCGAAGTTAGCTTTGCCGTTGTTCGTTACCTGCATTTTGTTTTTTCCATCAGCATCCATTACCATTATCTCAAGTGCAGAAGGGCGTACAAATCCTTCTTTAAGTAATTGCTTGAATGCCTCAAGGTCTTTTCCTTTCGGACGTGACGCTCGATAGACGATTTTTTTTCCGTCGAATGAATAGAATGCGCCGCCGTCATAACCTGGCTCATCGGTCAAGCGTGTAAAATTATTTTTTCCGTCAAGCGAGAGCGAATACATATCGATGTCGCCGTCCATCGTACTTGTGAACACGATGTTATCACCTTTGGGTGATATTGTTGCTTCGGCGTCGTAGCTTGTTGAGTCACGTGTGATACGGCTGATCAGGCGTCCGTTGGTATCAGCAATGTGAATATCAAATCCTTTATAGAGCGCCCATACGTATCCCTTGGACATATCCGGTTCGGGCGGACATTCACTGTTGTAATGTTCATGCGTTGACGCATAAAGTATCTGGTCGCCGGTTGGGTAGTAGTACGCACATGTTGTTCTTCCATACCCAGTCGAGATACGTTTGACGTTCTTGCCGTCGTCAGTCATGGTAAATATCTGATCGCATGAACCCTTCTTATCGCCGCGTGCCTGAAAGCTCAAGTGCTTTTCATCAAAGCTCCAATACGCTTCGGCATTCTCACCAGCGAAAGTGAGTTGTTGTATGTTCTTGAGGTGCTTCTCGCGTGAGTCGTATTTATCCTGTGGTAATGGCTTCGCACCGGGGAATTGCTTTGCCACATCAATACCGGAGTTATCCTGATTACCCTTCGGAATGATAACGCCTATCGAAGGGGAGACGAGTTTATAAACACCGTTCGATGCTGTATCAGATATTTGTGCCGATGCAATATGTGCAGAAAGAACAAGTACTACGAGGATTATTTTTTTCATGGGTGTGATAACAACAGAGAATGGAAATATGATTCTTTGGGGATGTCCGGA
>JAYUZC010000085.1:0-2692 GCA_043752045.1 Bacteroidota bacterium
GCTCTTGATCCGGGTTCTCTCAATGACCATACTAACATTGCTGTATGTTCCTACTATATCGGTGATAAAGTATCGATGAAAAAATATGTACTCGCGTCACAGCCGCACTTTGAGCAATATTTTGCGTTGCATCCTGATGATCAAAGCTTTCGCTCAAACTATATGATTTCGTTAGACTCTGTTGGTTTGCGCGACGAAAGTACGCGGGAGGCAGAACGGCTTCTGGCTGTACCCGAACCCCTCGGATTTACGATTTTTCAGGTTGCCAGCGTCTATGCTCGTCAGGGCAAGTTAGAACGCGCTCTTGAATGTTTACGAATGTCTGCACGGAAAAGGGGAGTAAATTTTAATGAATTACGTACTGATAAAGAATTCTTCGGACTACTTCATGAGCTCCCGAACTTCGAGGAGTTAGTATCAGAACTTCAAGAGATTGTAGAGCAATCACATGGCTGATATCTTCATATCATACTCTCGCCGAGATTCCGAGCAAGCGCTTTCGCTTGCCGAGCGGCTGCGCGCATCGGGTGCGAGCGTATGGATAGATACTGCTGCGCTGACAGCAGCCGAGACGTGGAGCGCGGAGATAGTCAATGCTATCAATTCGTGTAAGACGTTTATTATTCTTCTCTCGCCTGATTCGGTCGCGTCACATAATGTCACGAAAGAGTTATCGCTTGCCTCCGAGAAGCGTAAGACCATTGTGCCTATCGTCATTGCCGAGTGCAAGCTGAACGAATCGATGGAGTATGCTCTTGCCGGTCTGCAGCAGGTCTCGATAACGGATGAAGAAGCGCTTGAGCGTGCGTTTGCAAAGTTTGGGATAACAGGCAGCGGGTTTAGTCAGACAATAAGCCGCCGCTCTGAGAAAAAGAGTTCGTCACTTGTGTTTCGTTTGTCGGCATTGCTTTTGATACTATGTGCGGTTACTGCTTCATACTTTCTTTTCTTTTCGAAAACACCTACGGCAGAACTTACCGGACCCAGAACGATCGCGGTCCTGCCTTTCGAGAACCTTAGCTCTGATAAAGAAAATGAATATTTTGCTGACGGTATGACAGCAACATTGATCGATATGCTCGTCCCTATCCCCGGGCTAAGGGTCGTTGATAGAAAGACCGCCATGGAATATAAAGGGTCAAAGAAGAATCTCAAGACTATTGCCGGAGAGCTTGGAGTGAGGTATATAGTTGATGGTTCAATTCAAAAACAGGGAAATACGATCAAGGTCAACATCCAAATATCTGATGTTCAAACAGGGAAAATACTTAAGAGCAAAACATTTGACGGAACGACCACCGATCTGATGGCAATGCAGGAACAACTTGCACGCTTAATCATTTATGAGTTACAACTTGCATTTAACCCAAGCGGAATCACGCTTCCGTTTGATGTCTCAAGCGAGGTGCCTGAAGCATACAATCTTTGCATGATTGGGGGGGCTATTGGAACAGGATCGCCAGAAGAAATTACTCTCGCTATTTCATATTTTTTGCAGGCGGCGAAACTCGACACTTCTTTGGCTTTTGCATATTTAAGCGCTGCAAGACAGTACGGAAATTTGCATACTTTATTTCCCGATAGTGCCGCTTCTTATCGTTCGCTTATACTTGCCGATTCTTTATTTACGATTGGGAAACGTCTTGATACCGCCGGTGTGAACCACCATTTTTTCGGAAGTTGGCTGGCAACAGTTCATGGCGATTATGAATCTGCGATCAAGGAAGCAAACATGTATCTTCAAAAGCGCCCGGATGATTACCGAGGCTATATGGTACTCGCTCTCGCGTATGACTCTCAGGGAAAGTATGATCTCGCTGCCGCAAACTGGGAAGAAGCAGCAAAGCGCAATAGCATGCATTTACATTTTCTTTATAATTTATGCGCAAGCCTCTACAATCTTGAGGATTCTCTTCGACTGAAAAAATATTGTTCACAAGCCATTCCACTCTATCGCTTGGCAACGATTCGGCATCCGGACGATTTGGACCTGTCTAATGACTTAACATGGTTTCTTACCGTAAGCGGCGACAACGGTGATGAAGCTTGCCGTAGGATCGACGAGCGGATCAAACCTCCCGGCGATACCCCTGGTATGCTCGTGTATGCAGCATGCGTTCATGCTCTTAATAATAATACGCAACACGCAATGGAACTGCTAAAGATGGCTGTGAAAAAAGGAAATATTCTTAAGCTGCTGCTTGACCAGCCCCCTCTGAAGAACCTAAGATCGCTTCCCGAATATCAGGCACTTCTCAAGACACAAAAAGAAGCACTCGCAAAGAATAAGAAAAAGAATGGCTGATATCTTCATTTCATATAGCTCCAAAGACCGCGAGAAGGCGGAGCAGCTTACCGAACTGCTCGGCTCTGCGGGGTTATCTGTATGGATAGATAAGTCTGCTCTTGAGGTTTCGACGAGTTGGTCAGCAGAGATCGTTGATGCGATTACTTCTTGTTCAGCATTTATTGTATTGCTTTCGCCGAACTCCATCGAATCACATAACGTAATTAAAGAAGTATCACTTGCATCAGAGAAGCGCAAGAAGATACTCCCTCTTGATCTTGAGCCAATTATGTTGCCGCGAGAGCTTGAATATCAGTTAGCAGGCATTCATAGGAATTCGATGACGAACATCGACTCCATCATCCGTGCACTCGGAAAACTCGGACTCGAAGCAACGCAAGCTCC
>JAYUZC010000086.1:0-6979 GCA_043752045.1 Bacteroidota bacterium
GAATCACCAAAACTTTGTCCATTTGTCGTCTGCATATAGAATCCGACATGACCGGAAAGCGTCCCCTTGAACCTACCCCCAATAACACCAAACACTGCAGAGCCGGATTCGGGTAGAGCGCGTTGACGGTACTCTAAGCTGCCAAGCGCATTCACCTGAAAGTCACTGACTGTTGCTCTGTCACGCCAACGGTAAAGATACTTGTCTTGAGATACATCAAAGATACCGTCAAAAAAGAATGGCGTATGATCTTCTGCGGCGAACATGGTCACTGCCTCGTAAGGTCTACGCTCATAGGTTCGAAGATACTTAGCGATGTTCTCTTTTTCTGACTGCGATATATCTTTGCCTTTTGCTTCATGGAGTAAACTTGTAATCTCAAATTCTGAAAGGGGCAATGCAGATTCATCAAAGTTATCGATAACGCCGCGGACCGAAAGATGGCGTAGGAAAAGATAAACATCTTCAGAGACTACTACACTTGGTACTCCTGTATGCGGAGCAGAAGTGAGTGGTTGTGCACGGAGACAACTACACCCCAAAAGACACCATAGAGTAATGTATAAGGTATATCGCATTACTAACATTTATTTATTCAGTAATACTACAGTATATACTGCGCTGACAACTGCTCCAAGAATACTTACTATCAACTGTGTCGTACGAAGTGTATAATCTTCAGGATACATACCTTCTTGAGGTACAAAAATTTCATCACCGGGTTCAATAGTCGTCTCGTCACCTTCAACCCACTTACGAGTGCGAGCTTTGATAACACGAGTGCCTGACTCAACAGCACCTTCAGCATATCCCCCCGCTGATTTTATGTAAAATTCTATATCAGCACCGGGATGATACGGGATGTGGCCTGTACTACCAACATACCCCCATACATACACGGTCGTCGGCATGATCGGGATACTGATAACATCACCATCACGAAGTTCTATATCTTGAGAAGCATCTCCTTTGTCGAAGAGACGAGCCATGTCAACAGCTACATATCCTGTGCGGACTTCTGTCTGGAAACGAAAATTCGCAGTGTCCTCTACTGATAGATTTGCAACACGGCCGACAAGCTTTGCTTCTTCTTCTGTTGTGATGTCTTTATTGTCAATATCAAGCTTTTTACGTATGACCGTTCCGCCTGCCTTGAAGGCATACGGTGTAAACCCGCCCACTTGTTTAATTACATCAGAGAGCTTAGTCTTGACACGATTGATCGGATATACACCTGGACGCATTACTTCGCCTTTTACAATAACTCTTGAAAGCTCGCGAAGATCAGGTCTATCACGCACAAAAATTCTATCCCCAGCTACAAGAGGTATATCATCAGCGCGTCTTTCTTTAATAGCAAGAGCATCAATGGTGCGAGTTTCAAAGCTATTGCCTTCATCACTCATACGAGTTAGCTCGACACGCGAAAGATCAGCACCTTGCGTAGGACCAAACGCCGCTTGAATGAGTGCCCATAGCGAATCACCTTCAACATACTCAAAATCTTGGGGTGCATTCACAGAGCCATAGACGGCAACCGAACCTTCAAGCTGTTTGCGGAATGGCACATAAATTACATCTCCTTCACGCAGAAGCGGACAGAAGCGAGGGTCGCGAGTCGAGTTAAACCTGACAAGATCAGCTCTGTCTGTTGTCCCGTCACTGTGACGAACAACTATATATCGCAAGCTCCTTCCTTGATTATCTTCATTGCCAAAATATGGCTTAATACGATCTGCTTCACGTTTGCGTTTTTCTTGCTCTATCTGACGAGCTTCGTCAGCAATGATTGCTTGACGTTGTGCAGGCTTATCTGCTATCTTAACTGCAATATCAGCGCGAGTAGCAGCAGTGAATGTGTAAATTCCCGGTGTCTCTACTTCACCCATTACTGATACAGCAATGCGTCGCGGCTGTGTCAGAGTAAGGGAAAGACCTGAACGCTTAGGGTCACTTACTGTATTCTTGAACTGCTTTGAGGTGTATTCGTGAATCTCTTTCTTAACTTCATCGAATGTTTTTCCTTTTACCGAGAACTCACCGATGCGTGGGACGACAAGAAACATATCGACAGAAACCATGAGCGTCGCAGTCTCATTGTTATTCCATGAGCGATAGGCAAGCACATCCCCGGGACCAAGCCTATATTCAGCAGGGTCAATAAAACCATCAAAGATAAGCGCGTCCGGTGAGGGTGTGATGACTGACCGCTCAAGTGACGGCTGGGTTAGCGTAGGCACAGGCATCGAAGACGTGCTTCCGCCGGGCGAAGTTAATTGCGCTTTTGCTAAAAGCGGCAATATCATCACCATAAAAACGAGGAATGAATTGCGTATGCAGTTCATATTTTTTTGTATCATAACGATTGTCGTAAAACTTCAACGATGCGCTTCGATGCCACACCATCCCATAACTCCGGTACTCGCGAGGGCTTCCACTCTTCAGTGAAGGCACGCTCGGCGAGACTGATTATCATCTCTTTATCAAGTCCCGTCATCACGTTTGTACCTGTTGTGATTGTAACAGGACGCTCAGTATTCTCGCGGAGCGTAAGACACGGCACACCTAGTGCAGTAGTCTCTTCTTGCACACCGCCGGAATCTGTCATGACAAGTGCCGCATTTGCCTGAAGTGCAAGAAAATCAAGATAGCCAACCGGTTCAATTAATGTAAGTGACGAGTTACTCTCAACTCGTGAGAGCAAACCGAACTCTTCAAGCTTCTTTCGAGTGCGAGGATGAACCGGAAATAGAATTCGCTTTGCAAATTGTGCAATACTCTCAAATAACTCTACAAGCAACGTAAGATTTATCTTGTCGTCAACATTACTCGGGCGGTGGAGCGTTACAAGTGCATATCCTTCAAGTTCAATGTTATACCTCGCACTTAGCTCAGGGAATTTCTTTTCGGCTGCAGTGCGATGCTTTACGATAGAATCAATCATCGTGTTGCCGACGTAAAACACTCGCTCGCTTTGAA
Organism: Bacteroidota bacterium; assembly: GCA_043752045.1. Taxonomy (GTDB): domain Bacteria; phylum Bacteroidota; class Ignavibacteria; order Palsa-1295; family Palsa-1295; genus DATDEW01. The sequence goes on from JAYUZC010000086.1 coordinate 2,980, forward strand.
TGCCTTCGTTCTTAAGATTCTCTAAGCCGCTTGGCTCTGTGACAAAACAAAAGTCTGAAAACTCATCTGCAACGATACGATTTATCTCCTCGGGCATCGAGCGGTCAAAGCTGCGAAGACCGGATTCAATATGTGCGAGCGGTACTTGCGCCTTCGCTGCAACAATAGCCGCCGCAAGCGTTGAGTTCACATCTCCAGCAACGATTACAAGGTCAGGCTTTTCATCTGCAAGAAGCTTCTCCATCTCTATCATCACTTTCGCCGTCTGCTCTGCATGTGAGCCACTTCCTATACCTAAGAACTTGTCAGGTGCAGGCATATCAAGATCGCTAAAGAACACATCGGACATGTTCTTATCGTAATGCTGCCCGGTATGGACAAGCATCGCATCAAAGATATCACTCGCATTCTCGCGAAGTTCATGCAGGACGGGTGCGACCTTCATAAAGTTAGGGCGCGCTCCGACAACGAGTATGATCTTTTTCTTTTGCAAATTTAGTTGGTGTTCTTTACTCCGGAGCCAAGCAATACGATCTTCTCGCGGAGCACAGCATCTTTAATGTTCTTCGTCGCATTGCGTGTATCAATCACCAGTGGTGCCTTCTTCACGATATTCTCAATATCATACGACGTGTGGTCGGTTGTAATGATGACCATGTCGCACTCCCTGAGTTCTTTATCCGAAAGCTCAAGCGATGAATACTTATTGCCACCTACTTCGACGTTCGCTACGAATGGGTCGTTATAGACAATATTCTTTACCCCATCATCAAGCAGTAGCTCAATGACACGAAGCGCAGGTGAGTGACGAATATCATCTACATCTTTCTTGAATGCAACTCCTAAGATGAGAATGCGCGCAGTAGAAACACTTTTCGGCATGTGCGCTACTTCATGGATAACCATATCACGCACATAGAACGGCATTGACTCGTTCGTCTCTGCTGCGAGAGTAATAAAGTTAGTCTCGAAGTCGTATGACCTTGCAAGCCATGAGAGATAATATGGGTCAATCAGGATACAATGCCCGCCGATGCCCGGACCGGGATAGAACGGCATGAAGCCGAACGGCTTTGTTGCCGCTGCATCAACCACTTCCCACATATTAATGCCCCCCATACGGTCGCAAAGTTTTGCAAGTTCATTGACAAGTGCTATATTCACAGAGCGAAAGATATTCTCCAAGAGCTTCTCCATCTCTGCCACTTTCGGAGAAGAGACAGGAATGACCTTATCAATTATCTGCTCATTAGCAAGACATGCAAGCTTTGTACAATCTGCTGAAACACCGCCAACAACGATAGGAGTATTGGCTGTATGAAATTTCTTGTTACCTGGATCAATACGTTCGGGGCTGAATGCCAAAAAGATATTCTCACCAACTTTCTTGCCCGTAGCTTCAAGTATCGGCTGGACAAGTCCTTCTGTCGTATTGGGGTAGGTCGTTGATTTTAAGATGACAAGCTGACCATCACGAAGATTCTTTGCAATCGACTCTGCCGCACTTCTGATATAAGATACATCCGGCTCTTTGAAATCTGTGAACGGAGTAGGCACGCATATATAGATGATGTCAAGGTCACCCGAACCGGAATAATCGCTCTGCGAAGTGAATTTCCCGTTCTTTACAACTGCTGCGACCGATTCATCGGCAATATCCTGAATATAGTTTTTGCCTGCTGCCAGAAGCTCGGTCTTCTTTGGGTCAAGGTCAATGCCGACCGTGCGGAAACCCTTCGATGCGAACTCTACAGCCAGTGGCAACCCGACATAGCCAAGCCCGACGACACCTATGTTCGCCGATTTATCCGATATTTTCTGTTCTAACTTCCGAGCGAGTTCGTTCATTACTACCTTCAATAAACCTTTTGCTGACAAAGAGTTGATAAACAGCCCATTCGGGCAAAACCTTCCCCTTTTACTTGTTGGGGCATATTAGAACATAGCTTCACGTCAAGAAGTGAGTTTTCGTTTCGGGCAATAATTTATCCGTAGGGTCGGGTAATAAAAGGTGCAAAATGGCTGTTTTCTCGTCCTATGTCAGCATTTACTAAGAACGAACTCGCTACTTTTTCTGCCGCTTTCTCTAAGGCAAGGATTGCCGTAATCGGCGATCTGATGCTCGATAGGTACCTTTTCGGCTCCGTGACCCGCATGTCGCCCGAAGCGCCGGTGCCGATTCTCGATATTGAGATAACCGAAACCCGCCTCGGCGGAGCAGCAAATGTCGGGCATAATATCCATTCGCTCTCGGCTACACCGCTTCTTGTTGGGGTCGTTGGTGATGACAATAAAGGGAAGCTAATGCAGAGATTACTTGGTGATATGGGCTTTGATGTGTCCGGTATTATCGTCGATCCAGACCGACCCACAACAACCAAGACTCGCGTCGTAGCTGGTTCGCAGCAAATGCTCCGCGTTGATGAAGAGAAGAAACATCCCATCTCGCCTGCTATCGAAAACCTAATACTTGAAGTCATCGAGAAGAACATTGGCTCACTGAATGCCATCATCCTTGAAGATTATAACAAAGGAGTATTATCCGAGACACTCATCGGGAAAGTAATTGCTCTTGCGAAAAAGAATAACATCCCAACATTCGTTGATCCCAAGTTCGATAATTTCTTCGCATATCAAGGCGTAACTGTTTTCAAACCGAACCGCAAAGAGATGCAGGATGCTCTCGGAGTTAAAACAAAGACTGATGTAGAAATTAACAATGCAGGACTCGCTCTCTTAGATAAACTTAGTGCAGAAAATGTACTCCTAACATTAAGCGAAAAAGGGATGCGACTTTTTGAACGAGGTCAATCAGAGCCATTCGCAATCCCAACGATGGCAAGAGAAGTTGCCGATGTATCCGGCGCAGGAGATACGGTCATTGCAACACTTGCAGTAGCATGTGCTTGCGGGGCAAATGTTCGTCAAGCGGCTGTTATGGCAAATAGAGCCGCAGGCATTGTTGTTGAAGATCTTGGCATCGTGCCAATCTATAGAGACCAGCTCTTCGAAGCACTTGCAGAAGACATAGAGAATTAATTAGCCGGCTCGTTCGCCAAGCTCTGCCCATCGCTCTACTTTCGACTCAAGCTCTTTGGTTACTGTTTGAAACTCTGTAGTAAGAGACTGTATCTTCTCGAACTCCGATGAAAGTCCGGAGAGCTCTTTCTCTATCTGCTCTTTCTTAGCTTCCGCTTTCGCTATCTCTGCTTCAAGTCCATCAAACTCCTTCTGTTCTTTGAAGGAAAGCTTTTGTTTTTTCTGTTCGGCATTTATTGATTGGATAGGAGCATTCTTCTTCTCCTTAGCTTTTGCTTCCTGCTCTTGAAGTTCTTTCTCTCGTATCTCTAAGAACGCAGAATAATCCCCAGGGTAACCTCGCAACGAGCCATCACCTTGAAATCGGAATATCTTCTGTATCGTCCGATCAAGAAAATATCTATCATGGCTTACGACGATGACAACGCCTTCAAAGTCATCTAAGAATGATTCAAGCGCAACAAGCGTCGGGATATCAAGGTCGTTTGTCGGTTCATCGAGAAGAAGTACGTTCGGCGTACCCATTAGTAATCGCAATAGGTAAAGCCGACGCCTCTCGCCACCGGATAGCTTTGCTATCGGGGCGTACTGCATTTCCGGAGGGAAAAGAAACCGCTCAAGCATCTGACTCGCTGAAATTGTTGAGCCGTCCGCCATCGGGATGTGCTCCGCTACTTCGCGAATATATTCGATGACTCGCTGTGATTCGTTGAGTGCTCTGCTTTCCTGATCGTAATATCCAATAACAACCGATGAGCCGATCTCTACCCTGCCGCTATCCGGCTTCATGCGTTCGGTTATCATCTCAAGGAGTGTGGTTTTACCTGTACCATTTGGACCTATAATACCGATGCGTTCACCACGGGTAATAGCATACGTAAAATCTTTGAGCAGTACTTTATCACCAAATGCTTTCGATACTTTATCGAAGTCAATGGTTTTTGTCCCGAGCTTTCGGGTA
>JAYUZC010000087.1:0-2678 GCA_043752045.1 Bacteroidota bacterium
CTCTTACTTCTGAGCTTGATAACTCATTAGCTCGTGATGCACGTTCGACACTTCGGATATTGTCCAACCGTCCGATCAAGTCTGATTCTGCTGCTCTCAACAAAAGTGCACGTTCAAAAACTATCCGTGAACTCGTAGATGAATCGCTTGAGAATGCACCGAGCGATCTATCGGGTGAAGAGTATGCCGATAGAGTAATGTCGCTTGTCATGGATGAAATGCTCTATGAGCTTTCAGATACCGTTGGTTCAAGCGGCGAGGAGGTAAAGGGGTTGCTTCAGCGAACACTTACGGGCAGACCTAATTATCTCATTGAAGTATATAAAATAGAGGGCGGGAAGTTCAATCATCTTTATCGTTCGCAAAACCTCAATAGTGATACTCTTCGCCAACTGTTTTCTATCAGCAGTTTAACGGTTAATGATTCTCTGCGTACATTAGGCGAAATTGATCTTAATGATGAAGCAATCCGTGCTGTGCTTTCATCGAATGCAAACTATGCCATCATCGTTGGCAGCTCTGAAGAGGATATACATGTACTCATACGTCAGCTTGTAGAACTCTATCTCTATATCATACCGCTTGTGCTCCTGATCGCAACGGTTGGTGGTGTCATTCTTGCTCGCAAAGCACTTAAGCCCATAGAAGATATTGCCGACACTGCTAAGGAGATCAGCGCAAAAAATCTTTCTCGGCGTATCGAGATGCCATCGCGCAATGACAAAGAACTCACAACGCTTGTCGAGACACTCAACTCAATGTTCGCACGTCTTGAAGTGTCCTATCATAAGATAGCGCAATTCTCTTCAGATGCTTCGCATGAACTCAAGACACCACTTTCAATTTTGAAAGGAGAGATAGAGATAACCAGCCGTCGTCTTGAAACCTCCGGTACGATTACTCTCACTGAAGCCAAAGACCTCCTTGTTTCGATGATGGAAGAGGTCGAGCGTATGCAGCGAATTGTTGAAGGGCTTCTGCTTATTGCCAAAGCCGAAGATCACCGCCTTCCCTTCGAGAAAGAACCAGTTTCTATCTATGAATTTCTCGATGCCATCGCCGAAGATGCTGATATTCTTGCAACAGATAAAGGTATCACATTCGCAAGAAGATTCGAGCACGGGACCGATAGTATTGTTCTTGATCTTGATAAGACACGAATGTATCAGGTGCTGATGAACTTGATAGACAATGCATTGAAATATACACCCAAAGGTGGCACTGTGACGATGTTCTTAGAGCGTACCCTAAGCGGCATTGCATTTGGTATTTCCGATACAGGTCCGGGTATCCCGCCTGATGATCTATCAAAAGTATTTCAACGCTTTTTCAGAACCGAGTCTGCACGTTCACATAGCGGAGATGAGTATGTTTCTCGTTCGCTCGGTCTTGGTCTTGCGATAACAAAATCTATCGTCGAGGCGCATGGAGGCGAAATATCTGTTGCCAGCGAATATGGGAAAGGTACTATATTTACCGTTATTCTTCCGGCATGATGAATAGCCAATGAACAAGAATTCACTAGTTTTGGGGGACAAAACGGTGTAGTAAAACGGTTATATCGTTTGTCCGAATAAATTTACCACAATGAACAGGAAATTCATCATTTTGCTTCTACTCGTCGGCTCCCTATGGGGCGGGGTTGGCTATTGCCAATCCACAACGAAGGCGGCTGATGCTGAATCTTCGACCTCCGCTCAAGTGCCGAAGAAAGACCTCGTCCCCACTGATGTCAAAAACGACAAAAAGATGGATGAGCTTTCTAAAAAACTCTTGAATCGCAAAAAAGAGATGGAGATGGATAAGGCAAAACCCGAAACCATTATTCCGCAAGGACGTAAAGACACCAAACCGGCAGATAAACCCAAAGGCGACAAAAAGTAGCCACTCCAAAAAAGGGTATCCCCGGCATAGTCATCCTTACGAGCCGGGAAGATTAATAACAGCGCGACAACATAACGAATATGAGCACGTCTCATTTCGGCAAAGGTATATCTTCTCACGGAATACTACCTTTTAATTTCACTAATAACTATACAACTATGATTATTTGTTATGACTATCGTTATAGAAACATTCTTTACATATTTAGGTCAGATCAAGCGCCTTACGGCGCACCGTTCGTATAAACGTCTGCTCATCGCCAGTATCGGCAGTGCACTTGGCGATAGGATCGGTTTTATTGCATTTCTGGCGGCGGTCTCATCGCAGAGCGATGACGTGATGGCACTCGGCGGTATCACAATTTCCGAGATGCTTCCAGGCATCGTTGCATTGCCATTCGTCTCAATGGTCGTTGACCGCTTTGATAAACGCAAACTGCTCTTTTATGCTGATCTTGCTCGTGCTGTGCTCTATCTTATAGCGGCATTCAACGGCAATCTCTTCGTATTCTATGCACTTGGATTCTCTTCGACGTGCTTCACGATGCTCTTCGAGCCATCGCGTCAAGCGCTCGAACCGCACTATGTACCCGAAGGTGAACTTACGCAAGCCAACGGCATGCGACAAGGACTTTTGAGCATGACTATGCTCATCGGTCCGGCAATCGGCGGATTGCTTGCGGCATCGGTTGGGTATGAAGTGGCATTTATTGTAAATGCGGCGAGCTTTCTTTTTAGCGCATATATGGTCTATGACCTCGACGCAGTAAAAGAAAACAGAACCGAAAAACATGA
>JAYUZC010000088.1:0-2674 GCA_043752045.1 Bacteroidota bacterium
CACGGGCTGCAGCAATTTCGCTATCAATCTGCATACTCTCATAACCGCGTTTACGTAGGGGCGCTTCGGGTGGGGGGGACTCTATTGTTGAAATAACTCTCATAACTTCCATTTTTATTACCTTTCTTTACGTATATGATGTCTGACTGTTACAATTTGTTTAATAGCTAAAACCATGAATAGTTGTTCATTTTGAGTCCGGGCAAATCTCTCCCATTGGTGTAATTCTCACGAATTCACCGAACTCAATAAACTTACAAAACCCTGAAAACTCTTACGAGTAGTTCATCTGGATAAGACCGGGCCTTCTGTCATCAATAGCTCGGAAGACGCTTGCTACCTTGCCGAGAATCAGGAAGTTCGAGTCCTCATCGATTGGGATAGGGCGGAATCTGTCGTTCGCCGGTTCAAGTTGGATAGCCCCGCCGCGCATACGACGGAATGTCTTGACCGTTGCCGAGTCATCCAAGAGCGCAACGACGATCTCGCCGTTCTCTGCCGTACTCTGCTGACGGCAAATGACATAGTCTCCGCTCATGATGCCCTTATCCTTCATGCTATGCCCCTCGACTCGGAGGGCGAACATGCTTTCGGCGCTCTTATTTGGCTTGAATGCAAGCCAGCCCTCGATGTTCTCGACGGCAAGGATGGGTTCGCCAGCCGTTACCCGACCAAGGACGGGTATCGAGGACGCGCGGCGGACGCCGCGGCGCTCCTGCGAAGGGCGAAGCACCAAGAGCGACCGCGCGCTACCCGCCTCAGCCCGGCGGATAAACCCTTTCTTTTCAAGGGCTTCCAGATGTTTACGGATGCCGAACGTCGAGGCGACCCCGAGCGAATCGGCTATTTCGAGGATCGAAGGCGGATACCCCGCCACATCGATGTATTCCTCAAGGAAATCAAGCACTTGCGCCTGCCGATCAGGGAGGTCAGTACGCTGTAATATGTTGCTTTTTAACTGCATGTTGTTGCCTTTCAATAACTTATGTCGTATTTCTTTTAGCTTTAAGGTTTACGCTTTACGCTTGAACATAGGTGCTCATCAAAGCACGTATCAATATAAGCAAACTTTTTGCCATTTCCAAATAAATTTGAAATTATTTTTTGCCCGTATCGGCACCTACCTGAAGACATCCGAACAACGACCCGAAGGCCGGCTCGCCAGTGGATGAATCATTTCTCTTGATAGCTGTTAGTTTATTGTGTTCACACATTACCCTAACATCTCGTGAAAATACTATCTTTGCTCCTCCTTTTTCTATACGCCTCACTCGCAACTGCGCAGACCGTCCCATCCTCATGCGATGCACCGGATTCGGTGAAGGAGTTGTATCGGGGGGATGCGGCTTGGTCAGCCATTATTTCACCAGACTATCCTTATTATGATTCCTATTCAAAATACAAAGATAGTATAGCCATACCTTTGGAAAGATACGATTCAATACTTCGTGCTATTATTGCTGTCAAGAATGCATTGCCGTATTTTCCTAAGGAGCAATCTTTCTATCTTGATTCAGTCCATCAGTTTTCATCAGTAGTATTACATGAGATGTATTTAGAGGCAGATACGTCAGTTGATTGGTGCCGCCGATTAGCGAATAAACAATTTCCTACAGGTAATGCTGTGTTTGATAGTTTACATAATACCTATGGTATTACGATTTATGATCCTGTGCAGTACCCTGGTCAAGGTACAACAGCACTTATATTTATGAAAACGGGGGATTTCTATAATACTCAAGCACTAGCTCGGCAAATAGATAGCTTACCTGGGATACCATATTGTCTTTGGGCTTTACCTTTCTATAGTGAAACGCATTTCTTGCGTGTGGCAACATTTGACTCGACAACTAAACTTACGTTCTCGTATGGGTGGGATAATTGTAGGACATATTGCAACTATAGATACTATTGGGTATTTACTGTCTTTCCAGATTGTTCTGTTAGACTTGACACCTCCTATGGCTACCCGCTTCCAAATTTAGATGTAAAGGATATTAAAGAATCAAGTATCTCCCTCTACCCCAACCCCGTCACCGATAAACTAATCATCGAAGCAGACGAGCGGGGGACTGTCATCATTAGTGATGTGAGCGGGAATCCGATACGGACTGCTGTGATTACAGAAGGGAAGAATGAGATTGTAGTCGGCGAATTACCGAGTGGGGTGTATTTTATAACGATTCGTGATAGAAACGGCAATGTCTCGACGGGTAGGTTTATTAAGATGTAGGGCGGAACAATTCTTTACTATAAACCGTAGTTAGATGTAGTGGTACGCAAAGTCACACATATATTGCTTGTTTTTACGCTTCTCTTTACGGGAGTGGTCTCGGTTGCGCCGATGGCATTCTGTCAAATGTCAGAAGCAAAGCAAGATGTCCCTGATTGCTGCGAAAAGTCGGAAACCAAGACATCTCATTGCAGCGCCGATACCGAAACCACCTGCCCCATCTGTACGCAGAATATCTGCAACTCCGATGGGTCGCCTCAACTAAAAGTGTCAGCCGAGCCGAATACTGCTTCGGTCGTCTTACTTGCTGTTATCCACCCTACAGATGTGCCGACTACTATATATAGAAGCACTGCACATCAAATAGCAGCGACTACCCTCACTGATTCGGGACCCCCGATCTACCTAAGCAACCAAGTTTTCCGGTTGTAAGTCGTATTT
>JAYUZC010000089.1:0-6919 GCA_043752045.1 Bacteroidota bacterium
AGGAAAGTATCTTCTTTGTCTTGCCTAAGTTTGATGCCATACTCTTTAATAAGTTTTTCGTATGTAGGTAAGAATTCCTTCTCTTTTTCTGCCCCAAATACAGACTCATTAATCAACCCACGCTTCAGTTTATATTTATAGTCTGGTACTGGAAAGTAGTTATTATTAAATGTATAAAGCTCTTTTAGTAAATTGCTTTCAAATTCGACAGTATGGGAGTTCTCCAGAAATTGCCTTAGACTAATCGTAATTCTTGTAATTTCTTTCTGGATGCTGATGAGGTTATGCTGTTGTACTTTAGCATTGCCTATTACGGCATTAAATGCAGATACGTCGATACCAACGGCATGCAAGCCAAGTTCACAAGCTTGAATCATAGTTGTACCGCTGCCTGAAAAAGGGTCAAGTACTATGTCGCCACGATTAAAGCATGCCTCTTTCTTAAAATCATCAATATGAGTATCAAGAAAATACTCCACAAGTTGAGGAATGAATTTTCCCTTATATGGGTGGAGTCTGTGGACATGTTTTGTTGTCTCCGATTCCTTATACTGATCAAAGGACAAAGCCCAATTTAGATCTTTCCCAAGCTGGTCTTTCCATGACTGCTCTCTTGTAAGATTGTACGACTTATAGTATTCCAGCAGTTCCTTCTTTGAAACTTGTGTTGAGCCATTGTCTCCAATCTTTTTGACACGACCATATTGTATCAGATAGCTGATGTTAGCGGTACTAACCGTTTTACCGATATGAGCCGAAGCCCAGTTGCTTGCTTCCTTAACGGTAAGTAAATCGTTTGTTTGAAAAGACGTCTCCATATATTATTTTGCTAGTATTGTAAACCGCTTTTTGGGTTTACTAATTCAACATTGATTGGTGCCTATCATTTCGAGGAGTAATATACTGCCGTTTTGTTTTGATAGAGACATATATATGATATTTTTCACCCTATATCCCTCCCCTTGAAAAGGAGAGGAGGGGAATAAAAAAAGGGCACGCCGTTGGGGTGCCCTTGTGGTTACATCTGTACTTATCCATTAATCCATGATCTTCCGTAAGAACGTAGGTCTGTCGTCTCGGGCTGGTGTCCTTGGGGCTGGGCGTTCTTCGGTGTAGCTCATGCCTGCCATGACGGGGACTTCTTCCTCCTCTTCGCTTTCAATCGGCGGAAGAGAGATACCTCGGCGCAAATATGCCGGAGTATCAAACTCCTTCAGGTCGCGCGGACCAGAGGGGATATGAAGCGTATCATCCGACTGTGTCAGGCGGATGGAGTTGGCGCGGTATGCGCCTTCGGAGAGATGATCGAATGCATCCTTCTTATCTTCACGCTCGGTAAGAGTGCCGCGAGAGGTCATACGCTCCACCTTCGGCAGAGAGATGGGCTCCTCGACTTCTGTTACCTGAGTTGAGGAAAGCATCTTCTTACGCTCATCATACTCTTCCATTGACATCGGAGCCGTCATACGCTCGACACGCGGCTTAGCACGATTACCAAGTGCCTCCTCGGCAGGTACGAACGGTACTTTCTTCTCTTCGCCGAATGCAAGTCCGGTATAGGTCGGCTTATTATTAAACCCTGTTGCAATGACCGTCACCATGATCTCTTCATGCATCGAATCATCAATGACAGCGCCGAAGATGATGTTCGCATCATCGCCTGCCGCATCGTGGATGATCTGCGTAGCTTCACTGACTTCAAGAAGCGTCATCGACTTTCCGCCTGTGATATTAACCAGCACGCCCTGCGCGCCCTGGATATCAACGCCTTCAAGAAGCGGTGAACTGATAGCATTCTCCGCAGCAATAGATGCGCGATGCTCGCCGGTTGCCATGCCGGCACCCATGATGGCATCGCCCATATCTGTCATGATGGTACGAACGTCAGCAAAGTCAACGTTGATATACCCATGACGGGTGATTAGCTCGCTGATACCGCGAGTTGCATTATAAAGAACTTGGTTCGCGATCTCGAAGCCATCAAGCAACGATGTAGATTGCCCGACAAGAGCAAGCAACTTCTGATTAGGAATAACGATAAGCGTATCAACACACTTGCGAAGCTGCTCGATGCCTTCTTCTGCCTGACGCAAACGACGTTTGCCTTCGAACGCGAATGGCTTGGTAACGATACCAACAACAAGCGCACCTTGTTCTTTTGCAATGCGAGCTATCGGAGCCGCGCCGCCTGTACCGGTACCGCCGCCCATGCCTGCGGTAACGAATACCATGTCGCTTCCGGCAAGCAAACTTGCTATCTCGGCTTCATCTTCTTCAACGGCACTCTTGCCGATGGAAGGATTAGCTCCGGCGCCAAGGCCGCGAGTTAGAGTATTGCCGATCTGCATTCTGACCGATGCAAGCGAAGAGCTTATCGCCTGTGCATCAGTATTCAGCACGCAGAATTCCACGCCGACAAGTCCGCGGTCTATCATAGCGTTCACCGCGTTCGAGCCGCCGCCGCCAACGCCGACAACTTTAATCCGTGCGCCGTATTCTTCTCTTGTATCGAGTTCGATCATTGTAGTAACTCCTTATCGTAAAAATTATAATTGTTCAAACCAGTCCTTCATTCTGCCAATGATGTTTGGTTTTTTATCATCACTTTCGTGTACGTCATCAAGAAATTCTTCCTGTTCTGCTTCTTTTGCTCGAGGGTCTTCGGTGAATGAATGTAGGGAATTCGTCGGGTTATTATATGCATAGAGCACAAGCCCGACTGCAGTTGCATAGACCGGTGATTCTATTTCCTTCACGAGTCCTGCACCGAAGCCCATCGGCATGCCAATTTTTACCGGCATATCAAAGATGGCTTCTGCAAGTTCGCGAGTACTGTTTATCATTGAGCCGCCGCCTGTGAGTACAACGCCTGCACCCATATTTCGGGCATACCCCGAACGTTTGATTTCCTTGTATGCGAATTCTAAGATCTCTTCCATACGTGGCTGAATAATTCGCGCAAGAAGTGAACGCTCTATCTGGCGCGGCTTGCGGCCTGCAAGACCCGGCAACTGGATTATCTCATCACGTAAAATATGAGAGACAACTGCACAGCCATACTCGCGCTTCAAACGCTCTGCCTGATCGCCGAGAATCTGCAAACCTTTGCGAATATCGTCGGTAACTTTTTGTCCTGCGATACCGACAACTGCTGTGTGGCGAATTGTCTGTTCTTCAAAGACTGCAATGTCTGTTGTACCGCCGCCGATATCAACGAGAGCTACACCAACTTCTTTTTCTTCTTCATCAAGCACAGCGAAGCTCGATGCAAGTGGTTCAAGAACGATGTCATTGACACGTAGCCCAGCACGTTCAACACAGTTATAAATATTTTGAACTGCGGTTACAAGTCCGTTAATAACATGGACTGTGGCTTCCAGGCGAACACCCGACATACCTATCGGCTCATAGATGCCATCTTGTCCGTCAACGATATACTCCTGCGGAATGACATGGAGTATCTTTCTGTCATTAGGCAGATACACTTTTCGCGCTTCCTCGACAAGACGCTTTACATCATCAGACGATATTGTTCTCTCATGGTTAGAGATCGTTACGATGCCTCGTGTCTGGAGCGACTGAATATGATCGCCTGCGATACCAACGACAACTTCACGTATCTTTACACCGGATTGCGCCTCTGCCTGCGCCACGGCCTTCTCTATAGAACGAACGGTTTTTTCAATGTTCGTCACAACACCGCGTGAAAGTCCTTCGGCAGGTACTGCACCGACACCGAGTATTGTCATCGTATGCTGGTCTTTCATTGAGACAGCTGCCACGACAGCACAGACCTTCGTCGTGCCGATATCAAGGCCGACAATGATCTTACCGGGTTCGAGACTACTCGGGACGCCCATCATCGGCGCCGAGGTCATGGATGCTCTATCGTAAGATTGTTCGTTGTAGTTCATACGCTGTTAGTTCTATTACACTTTATGCTTTACGCTTGACGATTATCTGTCCGTTAAACCGTGCATCAAGATATGTTGCTCGCGATACTCGCATTTCGTTCTTGAGCCGCTTTTTCCAGAGCAATGCAAGCAACGCAAGCTGCTTATCAAAATGCTTCGTTGTATCCTGTTCACCTGATGCGATACGCTCACGGTCAAGCGTCGTCTCAAACTTTTCATCCCGAACTCCACCGAGGAATATCGGCGTTTGAGTCTCGTTCGTATAGATGACATAAGCCCCTGTCGAAGTTTTCTTGAGTTCACCGATGTCACCATACATTGCGCTATCGGACAAAACAGATAGCTTCTCAACAAGCAGAGCCATCTCCTTAAGTGATGCTGTGTCTTTTTCTGATACCCCCGATAATAGTGGTACATCCATCAGTTTATCCGGATTCTTCAAGCCCGTCATACGCTTGGGCCAAAAGAGTCTATGATCTCTATCAATAATCGCAGGTTCGCCGTTCGATGTTCTTATCAGCGCGATCGGCTCGCGTTCAGCGATAGTGATCACTATCGTGTTCGGATTCGTCTCGCGGCGAATCGATACATCACGAACAAGCGGATGTTTATGAACCTTCACTTCGATGCTCTTCAGGTCTATCTCATAGAACGCTTCTTTATTATTGACCGAAGCAAGTCCATATATTTCGCTTGTTAATACTGCACGATTACCTTCAACTCTGATATGAGCAAGTTTCTCGCTTGAGCTGAAATCAGATGCAAAGTAGATTATTGCGCCAACGAGAATAATCGCACCGAGAAACGTCGCTAATGCGATGCGATGCGATGAACGCCAGCCGCCCTGCTCTTCTTCTTCGTACGAAAACTCTTCATCAGGAAGTATCCCCCGGCGAAGTGTATCGTCGAACTCGTCGAGCGGCTTTGCACTATGTGCAGGGGCATACCCGCCGCGAAGCGGTTCGTCCTTGCCTGGTCTGTTGATGTGCAGTTGCATTCTCTCTCGTTAATTTTAAGGAGAGAAGCATCTTCTTCGAGAAATGAAATTCAGTAAGGAAAGTTAGGATAGAGGTAGTATCGGATTCTCACGAAATCCGATGAGCTGTACTTCAGGTTCAAGGATGATACCTGTCTCGTCAAAAACTATTTTACGTTCAAGATTGATAAGCGCTATCACATCTTCTGCCGAAGCACTCTCAAGATTCGTGATGAAGTTCGCATGCTTCGTGCTTATCTGCGCTCCGCCGATTTTTGTACCCTTGAGTCCGACAGACTCAATGAGTTCTGCGCTAAAGCGTGGCTTTGGGTTTTTGAACACCGAGCCGCAGTTCGGCATATTAACGGGTTGCACTTCATTGCGATGCTTTAAGTGCTTGAGCTTTATCTCGCGAAGTTCGGGAGGGTTGCCTTTAGTCATCTTGAACTTGGCTCCGATAACAATATCATCTTTGCCAAACCCTGAATGACGATAACGAAAATCACATTCTTCTTTCGGCAGCCATACGTGTTTACCATTTCTTACAAGTTCAACTTCGGTAATGGTATCTGCGATCTCGCCGCCATAGCATCCTGCATTCATCCATACCGCGCCGCCGAGTGTTGCGGGAATACCTGCAAGCATCTCTACTCCTTTGCGTTGATTCTTAATGCAATAATCTACGAAGATTGCCATCTTCACCCCTGCGCCTACGTAGATGATGTCATCGGAATATTCAAGCGACGTGAATCCATCTTCGAGGTTCACCACAACACCATTCCAACCTTCATCAGAGATGAGCACGTTGGAGCCGTTGCCTAAAATGAAGAAAGGAAGGTTGTGTTTTTTGACGAACGTTTGAACCTGGATGATATCATCAACTGATTCAGGTTCAACAAATATCTTTGCATTGCCGCCAATGCGGAACGTCGTGAATGGTGCAAGCGGCTTATTTTCGGTGACGCTGCCCTTAATGACCTGACGAAGTTCGTTAGCTTGCGACACTTTCGGCAGCTACTTCATTAACGACAGGAGTTTTCTGGGCTGCAGGTGCAGCTTTTTCTCTTTTTTCTTTTTGCGGCGGAGCTTCATTTACAACAGGGTCTCTGTAGCCGATGCCATACGTCCAACCCTCATTTTTTACAAGCTCGTTCTCATAAAAATTATCGCGGTAATCACGAAGCGGACGAACCGCTTTGTTCTCACGTCGCTCGGCACTTATAATACCTAAAAGCGAGAAGAGAGCATTCAATGCTGTCTTGTTAGAACCAATAATATCTTTGACCGATTTATCTACAAAGAGAGCACTGTCTTCTTGTTTATCGAAGAATGCTGCCAACTCTTGTGGTCTCGGTGGCTTTGGAAATAATGCAGGAGCAATTTCTGCTACTGTAATCTTCGCGGGTCTCATAAATGGCCATACACTAACTTCGGGATGCTGCTCAACAAGCTGGGAAAGAAGCGACATACACAATAATGCACGTCTGCCTTGCGCTTCGCTGTCTAAAAAATCATATCGGCTTGTGAGTTTATTGTATCTGATTCCGACTGTTGATTCAATACCTGTATTAGAAATACGCTTAACAATCTGGTCAATTCTGCGGAAGCGTTCTGACTTCGATAGGAATTCATGTGGAGCGCGTGGCTCTTGGAAACGTCTGCCGCTTCTGTTTTGGGCAGGACGTGTGTCGCGCCAACTTGCTTCTTCTTCGGTCTCAAGGTTTGACTCGCGGTATCTGCCCATCTTCTCTACCCACAGCTTGATACCATCTTCGGTGTTTTTCTTGAGGTCTTCGCGAATCTTATGTGCTACCTGTTTCCAATCTCCGGTGATGCCTTCTTTTGCGATGAGATCAGTGAACGGCTTCGGAAAACCATACGGTGCGTCAATGCCGATAATTGCACTTTCGAGTTCGCCGATGCGTTCGAGGATTTCTCTGCGAGTTTTTACTCTATCGAGACGGACTACGTTCGTCCACGCTCCGTCGTACTGTGCTTCAGCCCAGAACATATCCTCGACGGGTTCGCG
>JAYUZC010000090.1:0-2643 GCA_043752045.1 Bacteroidota bacterium
CCACGCCACGTTTTGCCGCTATCAAGTGAACGGTAGATGCCATATCCGTCAGGATATGTACAGCCCGGACATGGTGCAGGACCTGTTTGTACGTAGAGCGCCTCGCCTGAGAACTGCACATCACTTGCCGAGCGAAATGGAAGCGTTGTTAGCTTTCTCCATGTCATCCCATAATCATCCGAACGCATTACTTCAGTCAGATAATCATCTATATCCGAATATCCTTCAGGCGTTGCAATGAAGGTGGAAGTTCCTTTTTTCCCACGAACCGTCCAAGACTCTGTGCCATAGTTGGACGGATGCCACGTGAGACCGCCATCACTCGTGAATACCCACTTACTAGATCTATTGCGGAATTGTGCAGCAGCGACTCCGTGTAGAGAGTCGACAAAGTCCATACCTAAAATGTTGTCGTTTGCTTTATAGACATTTCGGAATGTTCTTCCTTCATCCTGTGATAGCTCTATAGTACCGGCAAGAAAATCTGTGAGAATTAGTCCCTGAGATGTTCTACGAATGGAATTACCAAGATGAGAGCCTTTGTCTGCTGGTGTCGAGACTAACTTCCATGTGATGCCGCCGTTATTTGTCTTCCATACCCTGCCGGCATTATGGTCACTTAACGCCCAACCGTTGAGCGTATTTTCCATGATTATCTCATTTACCCCGAATCCGCTTCCGCTCGGAGTCTCTGAGCGTGTCCATGTCGTACCGCCATCAACGGTTCGGTATATAGCGGCGGATACCGTGACCTTGCTACCGGGTACAGTCCCTGTGGCGATAAAGCCAAGGTCGTCATCATAAAAATAGATGACCGATACTCGTTCGGGAAATGTAGTTATCTTCTTCCATGTGAGTTGGCCATGGATTATCTCGGGCGCTACTGCAGCCATAACGAATGCGATGAGTATGTGTGTGATCTTCATATACTAAAGACCACTGACATCCCATTTGGTTACAGATTATTATAGTGCAAGAATCAGTGACTAACTCTTACACTCCCTACTACTTCACTTCTACAATCTTCTTTACCTGCACAAATCCCTTGCCGTCGCTTAGGCGAACATAATATGTCCCTGTCTGTAGGCTATTCACATTTAGTTTAACCGCGTGTTCACCTTCTTCAAAGGGCATGGGCACATTGCCGTGAGTCCCTACAGTATTACCATTCATATCTACTATATCCAAACGCAACGAAGTCTCGTGCGGAGAGTAGATAGTTACTTCAAGCGTATTACCTGTTAACGGATTTGGTCGGACTGATATAATCGACGGGATATTTCCGCTTCGCATATATTCGGAGAGGACGCTATCGCCGCAATCATCACTTAATGAGAATACAGATTGAGGTGTGATGCATAGCGGAAGTGGAGCGCCACCGTTGATTGAAAATGTATCTAAAGTAATAGCTGTCGTCTTATCTATAGACAGTGTCGTTTTCATTTGGAGCGAGATGATGGGCTTTGTTATGTCATTCAGCTCAGTCACTGCAGAGACAAACTCACCGTAAATATGTGCGCCTGTCGTGGTTGATGTTACCGTTGCTGTTTTTACATTTCCGTTCTCATTGATGTAGCCATAGGGTGAGAGAATATCTGTATTAAATCTTATCGCCGCATCGAAGGAATTCATCGTGAACGTATCAACGGTCGGCTGAATAAATATCGGGATACGAAGTTCCTGACCTGCGCTAACGGATGCGACAGCAGGAATATATGGCGTTGGTGCTTGCGAACCCTTGCCGATTATGGTGATAATGGTATCTATCGAACGACCATTATTGCGTGCCTTTATATGAAGCTTGCCGAGAATGATGGTGTCGTTATTTGTTTGAAATGTTACCGGCACATCTGCATAACTTGGACTGCCTACTGCAAATTTATTTACTGTGTCGAGAGTAAAGTCATTTGCATTCTCGATAAAGAGAGTATCAATAAATAGCTTTGAGCAGGTTGTGTCTGTGTAGTAGTTAGCAAGACGTATCGTTGCTCTACCGGGTTGACAATTTGTAGAAGTTACAAAGAGCGTATCGGGTGTGACAATAAGAACAGGAAGATTATTATTTGTGAGAGTGCTGTCTCCGCCGTCAGAAGTCTTATAGATGTTGCCTTGCAGATCGAATGCAAAGACGATGTTGCCATCGCATCCTGCCAGGCAAAATCGCGAGTCCTCTTCATGGTCAGGTCCCCCAACGAACTTCCAACTTGCACCTAAATCATCGGAGCGGAAAAGCCCGGGCATATTTGATTGGTCTTGCACTTGAATGTAGAGCACATTTCCGCGCCCATCAATATGACCTGTCAGGTCAACGTTATCAGGGAATGCGAAAACACTTCGCCACGAGAATCCGCCGTCATCCGAGCGCATCACATCGCGGTTTGAGCCGTTATCACCTTCGGGCGCGAGAAAGAATGTCGTCGTATTCTTTAATCCATACACGCTCCATGCTTCGATAAAGTCCCATGAGCGTTGCCAAGTCAAGCCACCGTCTTGCGTGAAAAAACATCTGTTGCCATTGGGTTGTGGGTTGTTCGGTCCCATCGTAACAACACCATGCAGGTCATCAGTAAAATAGATGCCATTGGATTTCTGATTATCTACATTTGGTCCCGGTACAAAATCATCTCGTGTAAATGTCTGCTG
>JAYUZC010000091.1:0-2613 GCA_043752045.1 Bacteroidota bacterium
CGAGGGTTGTATAGTGTATGTTGACTTGCTGATATTCGCTGAATCACCGAGATAGGTCTCGACGGTAATCGTTACTGGTGTAAACGATGCGGCGACAAGCGTGATACGGTCTGAGGCTCCGTTATGATTTGGCATAAAGCCAAACCAAAACTCTGTGCCAATTGTCGATGACGATTGGGCATGAAGAGACCCCGTTGCCGCAGATGCTGCAACAAGCAGAAATACGATATGTTTTAGTTTTGTAAACAACCCGGCAACACCTCGGGGATAAGAAGAATGAAAGTAGAACCGCTGTGCATTACCTCCGCAACAACACAGTACAAATATACTATTATTTCTGGGTTAATCCAAACCAAAACCGAAACTTTTTTGGACTAATTTTTACCCTAAATACAACCACCCAAAACGGCAAAATGATTACACCCTATTTCCCCCTACCGCTACTTTAGATTCAACGGCTTCAGCTGTTCCATCAGCTCCGGGTTCTTGACGATCTCGGGCTGTTCGGCGAGCCATGCGTCGGGTATCGGCGCTAAGCCGTCGGAAACTTCATGGCTTAGTTTTTCGTCGGGCGAGTTCTTGAGGTATCTCGCGAAAAGTACTTTGTATTGGTCTTTGAGGTCATCTTCATTTCGCAAGCGAAGGGATTCTTCGTCACGCAGAACTTGCTGGCGGTCTTGCTCGTCGTTGCGTTCTTCTTGGATACGAAGTCGTTCATGGAGCGCATCCCAACGTTCTTCATCGCTCTTCTCTTTTACAAGCCGTGCTTTCAGGGCATCGGATGCAAACTCCTGACGCGCGACGTCCCTCTCATCTTTGATATCCTTGACCTGTTGGGCAACAAGCAGACGCTCTTCGGATGCTAACTCGACCGTTTCGTTTTGAAGTCGTAACTGTTCATCGAGCAGGTCCCAACGTTCATCTTCTTTTTTCTCTTTGACCTTTTGTGCTTCGATGTCGTCTTGGACAACCTGCTCCAAGCGAATGACTTCCTGTTTCTCTTCAAGTTGTTTATTGCGGAGATCCTTTAGGTCGCTTGAGATGATATCCGATTGTAGCTTTACCTCGGTTTCAAGTTTGCCGCGAATTTTCACTGCACGAAGAACCATAACCATGTAAACAAGAAAAAGCGGAACACCTAGGATGACGGCAATTGTCAGGATGAGACTCCAAAACGAGTCAAAACCATGTTTTTGGAGAAAGGTATAGAGATATGGCGAGCCCCAGAACGCGATACCCACAACACCAGCATACAGACCGCCGGGAAAATGATTATATGCTACAACAAAGAGACTATGTCGCTTGCCCGCTTTGGGCACAATGGGCTTAAGGATTCGTTTTGTAATGTTTTGCATCGGGGGGTATCACGATACAACCAACAAACCGTTGGAAACGGTACAAATTTATCACAAACGAAAGAAGCCACTCCTCTCGGCAGTGGCTTCTCTAAATACTAAAAACTAAGAGACTCTTAGAATATCACTTCAACCGTCTCGACTCGTGCTACCCAATCAATGGTGGTGGCGGCGGCGCCGGTGACTTGAATATCCATATTCTGACCGCTTACGCCGACAGTCGGAACTCCCCACCCTGCTGGAGTATTGAGGGTTCTTGTAATATTTGCGCCGATAATGACTGCTGTGCCCGCTCCGTTATTGGAAATGCTGCCAATGATTTCCCAGCCTCCTACCGTAGCCGTCTGCCCCGTAATCTTTCCTATTATTGTTACTTTGAAAGTCATTGCACCGTTTGTCGGGATGGCAATGCGAAGCGTAGATCCATTAAGGAAGAGAGAAGTAGCAGCTGCAGCAGTTGTTTGGTTGCGAAGAACAAAAACCGAAGTCTGCGCATCGCCGGCAACAGTAAACTTGCCTGAAGCGTTAACCACCTGTCCGTAGTTATTAGCTTGGGCTTCGATGCCGCCACTTATGGTGGAATAGTCCGCGCCGGAAGAAACAATATTCAATTTTCCACCTCCGATTGTACTTGTAAGTCCATTGGCAGTGTTTGTTTCACCACCTACGATGACACTGTAATTACCAGTGACAGTATTTTTATATCCAGCTCCGATAAATGATGCAAATCCACTTGCGCTATTACCTAAAAAGCTATCGTAATTAGTGTTTCCACCGCCACCTACAATGACAGCGAAGGAACCTGATGCCGAATTAAAATTACCCCCGCAAATCACCGAAGCGTCGCCTGATGCAGTATTCGAGCCTAACCACGCAGCATCTCTTCCGCCGCCGCCAACGAACGCTCCTGCTCCAAATGCAAGATTTTGGTAGCCCCCGGCGACCGTTGCGTGGTTACCGATACTGTGCTGTTGAAGCCGCCGCCGACCGTTCCATAAGTGCCGTTTACTGTGTTGTTGTAGCCACCGCTGACCGTTCCGTATTGGTTGCCCGCAGTGTTATTGCTGCCGCCGCCCACCGTTGCGTAGATGCCGCCGGCAACCTGCGTGTTTAGATTTCTACTCATTTGCCAATCAACAGCATACGTACCGCGTTTATTTCCGCCGGTTGTTGTATTATCAGCAAGCTGTGCCTGCAATGCACCGTTCCCCTTTGGCTGAAGGACAACAGTAATATTCGTTGCCGTAGCATTCGTTGC
>JAYUZC010000092.1:0-2611 GCA_043752045.1 Bacteroidota bacterium
TTTTTGCCTATCTCCGAGCCTATCATTTGGGTAAGATGCCACGATTCGATGGCATCTACTTTCTTGCGCTGTGCCCAACGGTCGAATTGTGTGCCGTACTTATCAAGGCGCGACTGATTGAGATGGTCAAACCCGCGTACAGTATGTGTTGTAGCAACAGCCGGTTTCAAAAGGTTTATCCATCCTCCGCTATTGACGAATACACCTTCCTTCTCTGCCCATGCAGATGCAGGGAGAACGATGTCGGCTCGCTTTGCAGTGCTATTCATGTTTGTAGCATGAGTTGCAAAGAACGCAACTTTGCCAAACGCACTTGCAAGGTCATTGCGACCTAAGAAGTCATCTTCAAGCGAATAGACTGCTTTGATACTTCCGTTGCGGAGCGATGAAACGAAGTCATCACCGAACGGCTGAACACCAAGTATCTTTAAGCCATACGCATTGGGAGTCTTATCACGTTTGATAAGAAGCTTCTCATCGTTGCCGCGTTCATTGGTGAAGTAACCAATATGTTTAATACCTTTCGCTTTTGCAAGTTCTGCGAATACAAAATTATCTTCAAGTGTTGCATACGCCGAAGCGATGAATGCTATCTCATCTGCTTTATACTTCTTCAGCGCAGACGCAATCGCATGAACGGCTGACGAAAGCTCTACCTTCGTATGCACGTCACCTGTTTTCTGCATTGCACCCGAAACTCTGTCATCAGCATTGACCGGTGGGTATGCTGTCAAACGACCTTCATCGCACATCCAGAAATCATTCACGTTCGGATTCGGGCGTGGCTCAAGGCGAAGTATCTCGTTATCACGAACACCGACGCGGATATTACATCCGTTCGCACATCCAGGACAGACGCTATCGGTGAATGACATGTCCCATACACGCGCCTTAAATCGGAAATCTTGACTTGTCAAAGCACCGACGGGACAAATGTCTATGACATTCATTGAGATAGGATTATCAAGCTGTGTGCCCGGGAATGTCTCGATAGTTACATGGTCACCGCGATGAACAAAGGAAAGAATTGGCTGCTCGGCAATTTCTTCTCCGAAGCGGATACAGCGTGAACATGATATGCAACGCTCACCATCGAAAAGGACATTCGGTCCAAAGGCAACGCGTTTATCTTTATGAACTTTTACTTCTTCGAAGCGCGACTCGCCGCGTGAGTTCGTAAAGGCATAATCTTGAAGTTTGCACTGCCCAGCTTCGTCGCATATAGGGCAATCGAGAGGATGATTGATGAGTAAGAACTCCATCACATCTTCTCGGCCTTTGGTTGCATTCAATGATTGCGTATTAACGACCATCCCTTCGCTTACTGTCGTCGCGCAAGCGATAGCGAGCTTCGGTATCTTCTCTATCTCGACAAGACACATACGGCAATTACCTGCGACAGGTAATGCCGGATGCCAACAAAAGTGTGGAAGATCGAGATTGTTCTCGTAAATAACTTGGATGACGGTTTGTCCGGCTCTCGCCTCGTACTCTTTGCCGTCTATCGTTAGTTTTGGCATCCTATTACTTTATATACTTCGTAGAATCTTCGTATTTATATCCGAATGCGTCTGCAACACCTTGATAGGTCACTGCTCCGTCAATAACATTAAGTCCGTAACGAAGCTCGATGTTATTGCTGATAGCTTTTTCATATCCTTCGTTCGCAAGCTGAACTGCATAAGGCAACGTGGCATTTGTGAGTGCTATCGTTGAAGTCATCGGGACTGCACCCGGCATATTTGCAACACAATAATGGACTACACCATCAACTACGTAGGTCGGATTTTCATGTGTTGTCGGTTTGCATGTCTCGATGCAACCACCCTGATCGACAGATACGTCAACGACAACAGAACCTTCTTTCATATCTTTGAGCATCTCTTTTGTGACAAGATGCGGAGCTTTCGCGCCGGGGATGAGCACAGCGCCGATAACCAGATCAGCGTGCTTAATAAGCTTGCGAATATTGTATGGGTTCGACATCATTGTCGTTACATTCTTCGCCATGACATCATCGAGGTAACGAAGGCGATACAGGTTTGAATCGAGAATGGTCACATGCGCTCCAAGACCTGCGGCAATCTTCGCGGCATTTGTACCAACGATACCACCGCCTAAGATAACCACGTTACCCGGCTCTGTACCCGGAACACCAGCAAGCAAGACACCGCGTCCGCCCTGTGTCTTTTCGAGGTATTTTGCACCTTCTTGAGGAGCCATACGTCCAGCAACTTCTGACATCGGCACAAGAAGCGGAAGCGAACGGTCTGCCTTCTGGACTGTCTCGTATGCAATAGCTATTGCACCTGACTTGATTATCGCATCAGTGAGTTCGCGCGCCGCAGCAAAGTGGAAGTAGGTAAAAAGAACTTGACCTTTGCGGATAAGCGGATATTCTACAGCGATAGGTTCTTTAACCTTGAGTATCATATCGGCACGTTCAAAGACTTCCTTTGCAGTCGGTATCATCTGGGCACCGGCTTCGACATATTCATCGTTCGGAAAACCGGAACCGACTCCGGCATTTGTCTCGACTATCACCGTATGTCCATTCTGGCGAAGAACTTCTGCTCCACTCGGTGTGAGCGCAACTCTGTTCTCATTCTGC
>JAYUZC010000093.1:0-6801 GCA_043752045.1 Bacteroidota bacterium
TTGGCATGGAGTCTTCCCAACCGAAGGCACGATAGAGAAGTACATGCTTAGGTGTCGAAGAGAGCCACTCTTCGCCACGGATAACATGTGTTATCTTCATGAATTTATCATCAACGACATTCGCAAGGTGGTATGTCGGGAAGCCGTCGGATTTGAGAAGTACTTGATCATCTATCGTTTTAGACTCAAAGGTAACTTCACCGCGAACAAGGTCATTGAATGTAATAGATTCGCCAAGGGGAATACGAAGACGAACTACATAAGGAAGTCCGGATGCTATCTTTGCATCTACTTCCTCTTTGGTCAAGTTACGGCAATGACGGTCATACATAGGCGGTTCACCGCGAGATTGCATTGCTTTGCGAACATCGTCAAGTCGCTCAGAAGTACAAAAACATTTATATGCATGACCTCCTTTGATAAGAATATCACCATGCTTCAGATAGAGTTCTGTTCTTTCTGATTGGGTGTAAGAGCCGTAGTCTCCACCTTGAATAGGGCCTTCATCAAACGTGATACCACACCACTCCATTGTACGGAGTAGATTATCAACAGCACCTTCTACATAACGTGTACGATCAGTATCTTCGATACGAAGTATGTTTACACCGCCGGTATGACGAGCGAAGAGAAAGTTATAGAGCGCCGTGCGGAGTGAACCGACATGGACAAGTCCTGTTGGTGAAGGAGCAAAGCGTACGCGGGTTACGTCAGACATAATAATTTAGACAGAAAATACTCTCTACTCGAACGAAAAACCCTCGACGTATATCGAGGGTCTTCGGGAAACGGTTTACTTGCCGAAGCAAGAGTAAGGGCGAGCGAGGGGTCTCGAACCCCCGACATCCAGAACCACAATCTAGCGCTCTAACCAACTGAGCTACGCCCGCCATATTTTTGAAACCGTATGCCCAGTTGGACTCGAACCAACGACCCTCAGCTTAGAAGGCTGATGCTCTATCCAGCTGAGCTATGGGCACAAATTGCTGATAGCGACTAAATAAACGGCGCAAAAGCAGAGTAAGTTCAAAAATCAGCGAAATTTCGCTGTTATCCCCAAATTAGGTCTTTTAACCAAACAAATACGATCGTCATAAGCCATCCTAGCAGTACCATTACAGCGAGGATGAGGACAATAACCCAACTCCGTTTCCAAAAATATCCTTTTTCATGGGTAAGCTTATAGACTTCCTTCTCTATAAATTTTTCAGCATCATCAAAGATCTTACCAAGTTTTGGGGATGACTTATTAAGGAACGTGCGTAGCCACAACTGAAGCCGAAATGCCCATTTATATTCTTTCGATAAAAATAGGATGCCAACGATAAAGAAGAGTAAACCTTGTAAGACTGGAAGGATAAATCCAGCAACACCAAGTAGAGTAAACGTCCAACCTACTGTTTTGTTAACGAGCGAATTTTCGGTCATGCGGTAGTAATCTCTTGCTCCTTATATTGCAACTCATATAGTGTGCGGTAAATGCCATTCATTTGTAGGAGTTCGTCGTGCGACCCCATTTCGCGTATCTCGCCTTTGTGCATTACGATAATCTTATCTGCCTTCATTATCGTAGAGAGGCGATGAGCGATGACGATAGACGTTCTGTTCTCAAGTAGTTTTTCGATTGCTTCTTGTATCATCAATTCGCTTTCGGTATCAATGCTCGATGTTGCTTCATCAAGAATAAGAATAGCCGGGTCGTATGCAAGTGCACGTGAAAATGATAGAAGTTGCTTCTCCCCGACAGAAAGAATTGCTCCGCGTTCTTTTACATTTGTTTCATATCCCTTCGGCAGTCGTTGGATAAATCTGTCTGCTCCTGTAGTAATCGCAGCATGTTTCGCTTGCTCGGCTGATATTTGTTCGTTGCCGAGAGTAATGTTTGTTAGAACATCAGCACTGAAAAGAAACACATCCTGCAAGACTATCGCAACATGGGTTCGTAGATCACGCGGATCAAGAGAACGAATATCGCGTCCATCAATGAGTATCTCGCCTTTTTGAAATTCATAGAACCGTGTTAAAAGATTCGTGATGGAGGATTTGCCAGCACCCGTCGCGCCGACAAATGCAATCGTTTCCCCTGGCTCAACTTTGAAAGAGATATTCTTTAATATATAGTCCTCGTCATTGTATGCAAACCAGACATTCTTAAACTCAATACCGCCATGTATGCGGTGTATTTTTTCAGGTTCGGATGGTTGTGAGATGATAGAATCGTCGTCAATGAGCTTAAAGACACGCTCGCTCGATGCCATAGCTCCTTGGAGGATATTATACTTATCAGCAAGGTCACGGAGCGGGCGGAAGAACATTTCCGTGTACATGATAAAAGCGATAAGAGTTGTAAGCGTTAGGTTGCCGTTCATATCAGGCGGCTTGCCAATGAGAGCCGTACCACCATACCAAATGATTAGTCCAAAAGCAACAGCAGAGAAAAACTCAACAGCAGGAAAGAAAACTGCATAATAGAAAACTGATTTGATATTTGCATCTGCATGGTCACGGTTGATCTTCTCAAATTCATTATAGGTGCGTTTTTCCTGCCCGAAGAGTTGAACGGTTATCATACCTGATACCCGTTCATTTAAAAAAGAATTCATACGAGCAACATAGAGCCGGACTGCACGGTATGTCTCTCGGGCTTTTTTGCGAAAGAGCGATGTACCGTAAAGTAAGAATGGAAGAACGATCATTACAATAAATGAAAGCTCTACGTTGATGATGAACATAAAAACAAATATCCAAACCAGTACAAAGATATCGGCAAAGATCATTACAATGCCGGAGCTAAACAGCTCGTTGAGAACTTCCACATCGCTCGTTAATCTCGTAACAAGACGTCCGACTGGATTCTTATCAAAGAATCTCATTGAGAGTGCAGAGAGTTTTGCGAATATCTCCTTACGGATATTGTAGATTGTCTTCTGGCCTATCCATTGTGTCAGAATAGTTTGAATATACTGGACAAATGCCTGCACGATAATGCTTGATACCAAGAGAAAAACAAGGATGTAAAAACCATCATAATCTTTTTTCAAGATATGATCATCAATGGCTATTCTAATTAGGAAAGGCCGTAGGGGACCGAGAGCAGAAATAATGATTGTAATGATAATTGCACCTGCAACTCGCCACTTATATGGACGTAAATAGGCAATGAGCCGCTTCATAAGTCGGCCGTCGTACGCTTTGCCAAGTAATTCTTCTTCGTGAGCCATAAATTGAGAGATTGCAACATATTCACGATGGAAAATATCCTTTCGGAATGCGATTGCAGATTGTGGTGTTTCTACGGTTCATGTTGTTCGTTGTTACCTACTGCTACGAGTGAAAAACTACCCAGAACTTCTTCAATCATCCGTTCTTGAACCCAAAGGATATAGCGTATCCTGCCAAACCTGCACCCAATCAAAACCAACAGAAGAGATAGATAAACCTGTCTCCAACTGCGGTATAGTTGGTGTCTATGGTCATCCGGAGGCATCTGTTATTACCTATTATGCTCTCCACTCATTACAGCACCGTGGGCAGGAAGCGTCCGGTATCATAGCATCTCACAACGATACAGGCGGAAAACGCACATTTTCTGTCTATAAGGATCATGGTCATGTACTCAATATCTTTGGTGATAATAAGATACTCACCGAACAGCTTGCCGGGGACGGTGCGATAGGACATAACAGGTACTCGACAACAGGCGCAAGCGGCAAGATAGAGAATATCCAACCCTTCCACATGAATTACCGCAACGGCAACTTTGCCCTCGCACATAATGGAAATCTTACCAACACACGAGTTATACGTGAAGAGCTTGCGAATGCAGGCACATTGTTCCAAACGGGTACTGATAGTGAGCTGATTCTCCATCTTGTCGCGAGATCACAGAAAAAAGATCAGGTGGAGCAGATACGCGATGCACTCATTAAAGTAGAAGGCGCCTTCTCACTCTGTATGATGACTGACGACGCTTTGGTACTGGCTCGTGACCCCCATGGAATCCGTCCTCTTGCACTCGGAAGGTTGAAACTTGCAGACGGAAGTTATGCCTATATTGGAGCAAGTGAAACATGTGCATTTGACATTGTCAATGCCGAGTATATTCGTGATGTTCAACCCAATGAGATCGTTATTATTGATGCGAATACGCTAAAGACCGGTGAGATCAGGTCTGTAAAAATTCTTGACAATCCTCCGGTACCTCACCATTGCATCTTCGAGTATATCTATTTTGCGCGTCCGGATTCAAAAGTGTTTGAAGAAAGCGTGGATAAAATACGCAGAAAACTCGGCAAGAATCTTGCAGCCGAAAGCCCTGTAGAATATGAAGGTAATGGCAAGCGTGTAACCGTAATTAATGTGCCAGATTCATCGAACACTGCGACACTTGGGTATGTAAGCCAAAATAATAAAGTTGGAAATCCGTCAAAGTATGAAATTGGCCTTATTCGCTCTCACTATGTAGGCAGGACATTTATTCAGCCTGGGCAAGATAACCGCGAGATGAAGGTCAAAGTGAAGTTTAATACTGTTAAGGGTGTTCTTCGCGGAAGACGCGTTGTAGTAGTTGATGATTCTATTGTTAGGGGAACAACTTCTAAGTCACTTGTCAAACTTCTTCGTGAAGCGGCTCCTAAAGAGATCCATATGCGAATTACATCTCCTCCAATAACACACCCATGTAAATACGGCATGGATTTCCCGAGTAAGGAAGAGCTTATCGCAAACGACCACAATTCGAATGAAGAACAAATAGCAACATCACTTGGAGTTAATACCCTTAGATATCTAAGTATTGAAAAACTTTTAGCAAGCGTACCACATAAAGATAAAAGCGGACAGAAAATTGATTATTGTACCGCTTGTTTTACGGGGAATTACCCGGTTGCTATTGATGAGGTAGCGATGAGTCAAGAACACAACGATGACTAATTACTCTGTATCAATAGTGAAGAGGTCAGAGCCAAGTTCTTTTCTGCCTACAAGCCGCCCGGTATAATAGAGTCCACTGACGAACGTTTTTTGTAGGGTATAAAGCAGTTGCCCATCAATACTGCTTTTGATATAGAGAGTATGTTGCCCTGATGGGATTAATACATAGTTGCGAATTTCCTGATATGTTACAGGTACCGTAAAAATCGGCGTACCATTCTGATCATTAATATACACTTGAACTGTTGGTGTTGGCTGTGGGTAATCGGCTAATCCGTTCGTTAATCTGAAGTAAGATGTTCCTTCACCAGGAGACACTTTCTTCATTGAATCATTTGCAAAGTAAGGGTAGAGCCGGCTTGGTCCTGTCCCATCTGATACTTGGAATAGGGCGACAGATGTAAGTGAGTTTGGTGCAAACGAATCCGCAGGCACACTAATGCTATCTTCAAACTTTGTGGTACCGTTAAAATATTCTGCGTAGAGCGTAAATGCTGTATCATTACGTACAGGTACGTAATCTTTTACTGTTTGCGATAGAGCATTGCCAAATATATAATCTACATTGTTAATACGTGTTCTAAGGAGTATTGGTCCACCACCATCAATGAAAGACGTCAATCGAATAAATGCTGGACCGTTCGGATTCCGAAAAGTTGTATCAACTTGCACTACCGTATCAGTATCATGGATGATCTGCTGCTCAACGGTATGTGCACAGCCATAGAATGATGAGATGATCATCGGAATGAATATGAATAACTCTAAAGCAACGACTAATGGGCCAAGCCGTTTCCTGTTCATTTTATGATACTGCTTTGATGCCATAGTTGATACGCTCATGAAGTATTTCGCGTTAGACATTTCTTCGGATACGAATTTACGACATTTTTACATGGCTTGTGGGTAAAAATGGGAAAATGTGGATAACAGAGATGCCTATTTCTTGCTCAATTCTGCCATAATACGTGTTATCATACTCTTAATAAACGTCTTTTCGATGGCGAAGTTACGCAAAGAAGAGTTTACGACAAGCTCAAATATCATCACGGACAGAATCTATGGTGATCAGGATGCAGGTGTATTTCCTTTCACTCGAGGTGTCTATCCCGAGATGTACCGTGCACGATTCTGGACTATGCGACAGTACGCAGGTTTTGGTAGTGCAAAAGAATCGAACAAACGTTATCGGTACTTGCTTGAAAGCGGCACGACCGGATTATCAGTCGCCTTTGACTTACCGACACAAATAGGATACGACTCCGATCACCCGATGGCAATGGGTGAGGTGGGCAGAGTTGGTGTGCCAATAGATTCACTTGAAGATATCGATATACTCTTTGATGGTATTGAACTTGAGAAGGTCTCGACCTCAATGACCATCAACGCAACTGCATCCATACTGCTTGCATTTTATGTGGCAAAAGCAAAGCAGCAGGGAGCAGACCTCAAGAAGATAGTGGTACGATACAGAATGATATTCTCAAAGAATATGCGGCTCGTGGGACGTATATCTACCCCCCATCTGCATCAATGCGTATCATTACAGATATTTTCTCATGGTGTACGAAAGAACTTCCACAGTGGAATACTATTTCGATAAGCGGTTACCATATCCGCGAAGCAGGTTCAACTGCTGTTGAGGAGATTGCATTTACGCTCTCAAATGGTTTAGCATATGTAAAAGCTGCAATAGATGCAGGATTAGATATAGATGATTTTGCTCCGCGAATATCTTTCTTCTTTAACTCGCATCTGAATTTCTTTGAAGAGATCGCGAAGTTTCGTGCCGCACGTCGGCTATGGGCAAAGCTCATGCAAGAACGATTTGATCCGAAGAAAGCAGAGTCGCTCAAGCTCCGCTTCCAT
>JAYUZC010000094.1:0-2605 GCA_043752045.1 Bacteroidota bacterium
ATGAGTTACGAAACTGCATATACATATAGAAGGGTCGCTCTTTGCCGAGCGGCGCATTCGTGAAGTTATGGTAGATAATTGACTTCGGCTCGTACCAGCATGTATATCCAAGTGCTTTCGCTCTCATGCACCAATCGGATTCTTCCCAATAGATAAAATATTCTTTTGAGAGCATGCCAAGTGTGCGAATGACCTCTCCATTCATCAACATCAAACACCCTGATGCATATGGTGTTTGCATCGGCATCTCGAACTGTCCTCTATCCTCTTCAAGCACACCGATATGATGGTATCCTGTATGCCATTTCTGGAATGCACCCGCATACCAGATGATATTTTCTCTATCACCAATTGAAGCGGGGTAGTAGTATATCTTTCCGCTGACCGCAGCTATCTTTGCCTCACTTTGAAGTCGTTCGACAAGCGGCTCAAGAAATGATGGCGTAATGAATGTATCATTGTTCAGAAGCAGAGCATGATCACAACCATTGCTCATCGCATATTCTATGCCAATGTTATTACCACCCGTAAAGCCAGTATTCTCATGGCTTCTGATGTGAGTGGCGGTAGGGAATTCCGTTTTTAATCTCTCGCCTGAATTATCAATAGAGCCGTTATCAACGACGATTATCTCTGCTTTCGGGTAGGTAATTGTTTGGAGCGACCGTAGGCAGAGTGACGTATCGGTGTACGAATTCAGATTCACGAGAATAATGCCAATACGTGGGGTTGCCATTAGCCGACCCTTTCGAGAATCTCGACTGCCATGTTGTACTTTTTAAATGGCGGCATCATATATACACCATCAACAAGTGTACGTGCTTCCTTCATGAACTCAACGCAGATATCAATACCTTCCTTGCTTTGAGCTTCAACAGAAGTATGCTTTGCGATACGCTCATGTATCCATTCAGGAATGTTCATACCCGGTACTTCATAATGTAAGAACTCTGCATGACGAACCGAACGAAGCGGTAGAATACCGAGCATTATTTTAGCATTCTTCTGGAATGGCTTGATATTCTCCATGAACTTTGAAAGTACATGCATCTCGAATATCGGCTGTGTGAAGATGACTTCACATCCTTCAGCTATCTTTTGCTCAAGACGCATTAGCTCGCGCTCCATATCATCAGCGATTGGGTTACAGCCGCAAGCGATCAGGAAATGTGTTGTACCAAGTTTACCACCGGCGATGGTGTTGCCCATGAGGTCATGTCCGTTGTTCATCTCATGCAGCGCACGTATCAGACCAATTGCATCAATGTCATAGACACTCGTCGCATACGGAAAGTCGCCGATCTGTGCAGGGTCGCCTGTAACAGCAAGGATATTACGAACACCGACAAACTCCGCCCCGAGAAGTTCTGACTGTAAGCCGACCATGTTACGATCGCGGCAGGCGAGATGGGTGATAACTTCTATCTTACATTCATCCTGCACAAGCTTTGAGAGTGTAATGGATGAAATACGAAGACGTGCCCTCGCACCGTCGGAGATATTCACGGCATCAAGCCCTGCTTTTGCAAGATAATGAGCTCCTTCTGTAACACTTGACATGTCAAGCCCGCGAGGAATATCAAGTTCTACAGTTGTCAGAAATTTCTTTCCTAGATTCTTTTTAAAGTCGGAGAATAGCTCTGTATTCGTAGCTATTGGAGCTGCTTCTTCTTTAATCTTGATAATATCAGAAGTGATCGTGCCGGGGGTAATGTCATTTACTGCATCGGCGATGAGACGAATATGCTCCGGTGTCGCGCCGCCATCGGCGCCGATGATAGATACGCCAGCTTCAACCAGTCGTTTACAACTTGCCGCAACATACTCTGGTGTTGCATTATAAATCGCCTTACCATCTATGAGTGACGGAATACCAATGTCAGGTTGTGCAGATATAGGAATGCCCGGCACAGCAAATGCCTTTATGATTGAGAGCATCCTCTGCGGTCCGACCGTACCGTTGGTACCAATGACTGCAACACCGAGCGACTTCAAACGCTCTGCTATTTTGCGAGCGTAGTCAGTTCCAAGTAGTGCGCCATCTTCGGGGAATGTCTTTTGTGCAATGATGGGAAGGTGCGGCGCGACCTTCCTCGCCGCTTCGATAGCAAGCTCAAGCTCACGTAGCTCAATAAAACTTTTTAAGATGAGAGCATCGGGACTGCCGTCGTTAAGTGCAGCAATCTGTTCCTCGTATGAGGCAAGGACAGCTTTCGGGTCAGCAGGTCCAAGAGGGCGAAGGTACTTGCCACAAGGACCGATAGCAGCGGCAACAATAAGATCTCTTTCCGATGCAACTCCACGAGCAAGCCAGACACCTTTGCGGTTTATTTCGTATGCACGGTCACGAAGTTTATGACGCTCAAGACGAAGTGGGGAAGCATTCTCTGTATTCGTTTGCAGAAGTTCAGCACCGGCATTCGCAAACTGATGATGTACATGTTCTACCGAGACGGCATCAGAGAGGTTGTACGCTTCTATTGGTTCATTCGTTAGTCCGCGTGTGGCGAGCACAACACACATTGAACCATCAGTAATGATCGGTTTTATATGTGCCGTCTTCAGCCGTTCGAGAAAACGGTTCGATGAAGCTTGATGAGCGTGA
>JAYUZC010000095.1:0-6783 GCA_043752045.1 Bacteroidota bacterium
CTGCGAACACTTCATGTCCACCGAACCACAGTATCCCTATAAAACCGGTAATTGCCAGAGTCTCATTGAGAGGGCTTATTGTTTGACGAATACGAGTCAGCTTCCTTGAGAATTTGAAGTGTTTACGTGTCTCTTCCTTAAAACGAGCAACTTCATAGTCTTCCATCCCAAATGATTTTACGACCTTAACACCGGTTATCATTTCTTGCGCAATACTCATGAAGCCGCCGATATTGTCCTGTACCTTTTGAGCATATCTTTTTAATCGTTTTCCGATAGTATTTATTACTACTATGCTAAGGACTGCAATTCCAATACCAATTAATGCAAGGTTTGCATTAATGATAAGGAGCATCACGACAAAACCAATCATTTGGAGCGGCTCGCGGATAAGTGTTGTAGAGCTTGATATAATCGCACCGTTGGTCACTCCAACATCATCGGTTACTCGTGCAAGTAATTGTCCTGTGCGTCTGTCATAGTAGTAATCGAGTGATAAATAAGCAAGCTTTTCAAAGACAGCGTCTCGAAGTGTTTTACTCATACCACCTTCAACGAGAGACATAAAGTAGTTGCCAAAGTATTGGAAGACATTTTTCAGACCGTATGCTATAAACATAAATAAGCAAATGTTCACCAATGTTTCTTCTTGTGTGCCGCCTAAGAAGTAGCCCTTGAAGGATTCGACAAAATCCTTTGCGCCGACTGAAGTAATTGCACCTGTCGACTTCGATACACTTGTAATCCCACTTGTCTCACCAAGTACAACTGCCATCGCAGGAAGAAGCGCAAAAGTTACGACAAGATTGAAATAGGACGAGATGATATTTAAGATAAGCGCAAATGCAAACTTGAGTCGAAATGGCTTCGAGTAGGGGAGAAGGCGTTTATAGTTTGAAAGTATCATACTTCTGCCTCCGTTAGCCGATGCGTTTCTATAACTGAAGAAGAATATAGCTCTTTATAGTACGTAACAACTTCATCTACATTAACTTCTGACAAATTATCTCTTGAAATCATTCTATAGTCAACGCCAATTGGAGTCCAATAATGCAATGATGGTGGAAATGTTCTTGCTATCATCAGCACCGGGATTCCGTATGCAGAGCACAAGTGAACAGCGGAAGTATCGGGGGTGATCACTATCGAGCATGAACGCAATAACGAAGCATAATCTATAAACGAATTTGTCGTTGGTGCAGGTTTAATCCGAGAGTCATTTGTAATCGAGAGGATCTCTTGGACATATACCTCATCTTTTGGATGAGAAAAGAATAATATCTCATCGGTCAACCCGGTTTCAATGATTGCGTTTGCAATTTCTACATTTTTTGAGATGGGAATGTAACGATCAACTGCCCCTGCCGAAAAGACGATTCCGACCCTTCCCTCTACTTTTTTAAATGCGATATCCTTGAGTACAGGACGTAAGGAAAGTGAATTAGGATCAATCCCAAATGGAGTAAGTAGTTCGGCAATGCGTCGGGCGATATGGTACTTGCTCTGATCAAGACGCGAAACAAGCACATTGTAGCTCGAAGAATTCTCTTTCTCGATTCCTATTGAATATATTGCCCCGATAGCAGCAGTCAAGATCGAAGATGTTGCCGAGGCATTATCTTGAAGGTCAATAAGTACATCAATTTTCTTTTTGCGAAGAGAGCACAATAATCCTACGTCAGCAAACAAGCTTTTCTTATATATGAATGTCTCGCATTTAATAGGAAGAAGCAGGGCAATGCCTTTGTTGTTCTCACCCAAGAGCATTATCATCTCGGCATCAGGATGTTTTTCTTGTAATGCAACAAGCAGTGGGGTAGTGATGATCGCATCGCCAAGTCTATCTTGACGCAGAAGGAGTATCTTCGGTTTTGGCGGGAGTGGAAGTGGGCGTATGGTGGTCGCTTGAGTCAAGCGTTTTGATAAAAGGGAAATGAAGTCACGGCGCACGGCGAGTTCGCCGCGTTTGAGTATGCGCTGTATTTGTGTTTCCTTCATTTGGTGATAAAACCTCTAAAAATGCAAAAGTCGCTTCAATTACGAAGCGACTTTTCACTTAACTTAGAAAAGCTTACTGACCGTTTCTCTTGAAAGACTTGAATGCACTAAATCCGCTCTTATCAAGAGTACGGAATGCGCGAGCTGTCGCTTTGATCTTTATAAAACGGTTATTATCCGGATCCCATACACGCTTTGTTTGCAAGTTAGGGATGAAACGTGTCTTCACGCGATTAACTGCGTGAGATACGTGGTTGCCAGCAACTGGCTTTACGCCTGAAAGTTCACAAACTCTTGCCATTGTCGTTATTTCCTTATTATTTCAATCCTTCAGCAACGAACGGAAGCAAAGCCAAGTGGCGTGCCTGTTTGATGGTATTCTCGACCAAGCGCTGATTTGAAGCGCTTAAGCCGGTGATACGGTTTGGAAGTAT
This sequence comes from Bacteroidota bacterium, assembly GCA_043752045.1. GTDB lineage: Bacteria > Bacteroidota > Ignavibacteria > Palsa-1295 > Palsa-1295 > DATDEW01. The sequence goes on from JAYUZC010000095.1 coordinate 2,433, forward strand.
CTTGCCGCGATCGTTCAAGAAACGCTCTAAGATACGGATATCACGGTAATCAAGATACGTAATGCTGCGAAGTTTGAGTGGATCAACCTTCTTCTTTGTCATGTCGCGCTTGTTGCGTTGGTTCAAGCCGAACTGACCGCCACGACCGCCTGCTGCGCCGCCACGCTGATTACCTGCTGCACCTGCTTGGGTGCGTTGTGGTTTGAATGCCATACTCGTTCTCTCTAAAATTATAGTATTAAAGTATGATCGCTTCTCCGCCACCCTCTGGTTCTGCCAGGCGAGTGATGCGATCCTCGAAACGGTAGTTCTTACCGTTCTTTGCAATACCGATGAAGCGAACCGGTGTGAGCTTTGCGTTCTTACCGAGTTGAGGAACAAATTCGATCTTCTCGACCGACTGTTTCTTCATCTTATCACCGAATGTTTGTTGTTTTGCCATATTCTCGTAACTTCAATATAAGCAATCCCTTATGGAAAAGCTGTTTCTAAAGCCAATAATAAACACAGACCTCCGTTTTGGAGTTCAATAAATATGCGAAATTTGGGTATTTTGGCTAATCGTTTGGTGCGCCACGCAGGATCCAGGTCCTAATTGCTTCAATTTCGGCAGCGGGGAGGGCACTCAATCGCTCTGGCATCTGCGCCCCTTCATCTGAACGGGGACCTTTGACCTTTACATACAAAAAGCTCGAATCCGGTTTTCCGGGGACGACTAATCGTGGGTAACGGCTCTTAGCGGCTGTATTCTGACTGAAACTTCCAAGTAGCTCATTATATGATGAATCGGGTCTGAGATCAAGCAGTGCCTTTGGGAATGAGCCACCGTGACATGAACTGCTATTGCAGGTCTTGTCAAAGGTTCGCGTTTGAATGTCGGAGAACTTATCGGGGAGCGGGGTGACCGTTGTAGTTTCAGAGCATCCATAGAAAGAAATAAGCATCGCGAGAATCATTACAAACTTTATCATACGTCTTACTTTACGGTAAATGCTAATATTTTATTACCTTAAGTAAGTCAGTACGGTTTGTGCTATGAACATAGACGAAGTATTGTCCGGATGGGATTTCGTTCATAGAGAACTCAACCTGATTTTTTCTACCCTCAAATTGTGCAACCCGTACCCCAAGAACATTGATGATCTCATAGCTAGTCAATTCACCATCTGGTGCGCCGCTAATGATGATCTTATCATGAGTTATTGTCGGGCTTACCGAGAAGGTATGTGTGTTGACTTTGCTGGTAACTGATCTAATAGGTGGTTGCTCGGTATATGTGATACGCTGATTGACTGGGACGTTATAGTATTTGTCCACTTGACGATGTAAATTCTTAGACATAGGCCACGAAACTATTATTGAATCAGCCACAGTCGCACTTCCTAAGCCGAAGTGTTTAACCAGTGATGCAGATGAGGACATCCCTCCGCCGGTGTTAACCTGCTTGAGATGTTTGACGCCGTTTGTAAATACTTCAATAGTTGTCCCGATAGCTTCCTTTGCTGTTGAGATAGCAACACACGTTATATCAAGCCAATTTCTGTTGCTTGAAGGGGGAGTAACGTTTTTAAAGACACGGAAATCAGCTGCATTTGCGGTTCTTCCAAGAGATCCATACACAATATCCACCATACCGTCATGGTTGTAATCGAATGCACACGCGCCTCTGCCCCGTGAATTTACAACTACTCCATCAGTTTCTGTTACATCTTCAAACTTCCCATCTGCTGTCTGATAGTAGAATCTGGAGGTATCGAATTCTATAGGTAGAAGTGCACTCAAACCAATTGAACGAATATACCCATGAACGATAAAGGCATCCTCTCTTCCGTCATTATCAAAATCTTCAAAAAGAGCAGTCCACGTGATATGAGGGGTTGCGGGTGTATTAATATCGAGGATGATAGGGAAACCGATGTCTTGTGCGACATTCTTAAATATGCCGTTTTGATTCTCAAGCAAGAATAATCCTCCGAAGGAGGTATGAAAAAAGTCAAAATCACCATCGTTATCGTAATCCGTTGGCGTGATAGTCATATCAAAGATACGAAGATCCAAACCGATCTCGGCACCAACAGATTTGAATGAAGCAACCCCGGTTTGTGCAAGCTGGTTTTGATATACATGATTTGGTGATACCGCCATACCAAAATCGTTTCCTGTCAAAATATCAATATCTCCGTCAAGATCATAATCCATCATGATACAGGCATTTGTTGCCCCTGTATCACCAACTCCGTACTGTGCATAGGATTCAGTAAACGTACCGTTGTTATTATTAACATATAACTGGTTCGGAAAACAGACAAGTAGATAGTGGCTAAATCCGTTGGAGTCTATCCTCGAATCTTGTGATTTAACCCATCTCCCTGTATATATATCATTGTCGCCATCACCATCAAAATCACCATACGAGGCACTATTGGTAGCATTCTCATCAAATGGTTCTTCTATACCAGCCGGCTGGCTATAGTTTGAAAATGTATTGTCCCCATTGTTTTTCCAAAGGAGATCTTTTCGTCTGCATGCCATGAAGATGTCAATAAATCCGTCTCTGTCATAGTCAAATGCGACACCACCTTGGGTATAGCTATTAAAATTATTATGTTTAGCTAAATTTGGGTCGGTTATATCTTTAAAGGTACCATCTTTTTGGTTCATGAAAAGCTTATCACTTGTGACAGTACCTGGCAGGTACAGGTCATCCCAGCCGTCGTAATCTAAATCAAGAACGACCACACCGGCACCAATATCATTAAGTGGTACAGAGGACTGCATCAGCTTTGCCTCTTCGGTAGCATCTACGAACTTGAACTGACCGGAACATCGGTCATTCATGAGAATGACCGATGCTAGGATTATGATTGATACGGATAATCGTTTCACTGAAACACCCCTTATTAGTTAATTTGAATCATAGAGCGTCCTCCCGTCAAGGTAGCTTGGAGTGAACCATGCAAACAGGTTTGCATGCTCACTAGTCTCTACCTTGGGACCAAACTTATACTCATTGGTAGTCGGATTATCATAGACGCACGTATATCGAATATACTCATTAACATCTAATTTGACAGGATTTGCATACGCTGTGAAAGGCGGTTCGCCCCAATCATTGCTTACATAGACATTCGCTTCTACGAGTGTTCTATCAAAAGTGACAGGGTCAATTTTCATCTTGTCAACAATGAATCGTTTGCCACGTGAGTGGAAATGTCCAGTCATACCAAGGATATACATCGGGCGCGGTACTGCCGCAAACTCGCAGTTCTTTTGAAAAACTTGGTCGGCTTTGAGCGGCTCTATCTTGATAAGCATATTACGTGCAAACATCATAGATGCTTTTTCATAATTAGCAGGATTTCCTTTTGCATACCAGATATTGACGCTGACCTTACCCTTGCTGTTCTTCGTAGATTGAGAAGTTGCATTTACGTAATGCACCTGAAGTATCATCCTCTCATTTTTCTCTAAATGAATGATTGATTGTTTTCCAGAAGGTAGTGTCGGTAAGTCCCAGGAAAAAAGTTTGCCTGAAATCTGTGCCTCAATAAGTATATCTGACTCGTTGAAGATGCTTGTTGCTGTGAAGCTGGAGTCATTATACTCGATTGGTTCTGAAGTTTGTTTACCGTTGTAGGTAAAGTTTACCGTTGAGGTCTTTCTCGATGGAAGTGTGTCGGGAAGATTGAGTGTTGAACGGAAAAGGTTCATGTGATGAGTACCTTCGTTCATAGCAATCTCGATCTTTGAAATATCAATACCTTCCAAATTTGGTAACGTGATGTAAAAATCACGCTGTACCTCTGCCCCGAGTGGGACATCGAACGCAGGTATTTGTATCTGCAAACCTTCACCTGCTGGTGGTGGCTCAAGAACAGTATTGCCTTCAGCATCGAAAGAGAATCTCTCTGTGACCGGCGCATCAGTCGAACAAGAAGCAAGTATAAAAAACGGCACGCAAAGAAGTGATAAAAAGAGTTTTTTCATTTTTTACAAGTTATAAATGGGTAATCCCTAATGAGTCTATTGGTCACTACCTTATATAAGACACGCAAGAGGCAGAAAATATACAAATTATTTTCAAAAATAATTCATGTATTTTCAAATAACAGCTATTCCTATGTTTTCTCATTGTCTTGGCTAAGTTCTTCTCCAATATACGTATTTTTGTGAGATAATAGATTGTATAACCAGTGAAAAGAACAGCATTTTTCGATAAACATGTAGCCCTTGGGGCGAAAATGGTGGAATTCGGCGGATACGAGATGCCTGTCCAGTACCCAAAAGGTATTATCGCCGAGCATAAGATCGTCCGCGATGGTGGTGTTGGCGTATTTGATGTCTCCCACAT
>JAYUZC010000096.1:0-6758 GCA_043752045.1 Bacteroidota bacterium
CAATACGTGAGAGAAATAGCGATTCAACACCTTTTACAATTTTATTCCAAGTCGCACCGGTATCTTGTGATCGCCACATCCCTAATGCAGTCGTTATAATAATTAAAGATGGGTCTGATTGAAGGACAGCTACGTCTGTCACTTCACGATGTCGCCAATCGGTAAGCATCTTCCATGTAGTACCTGCGTCAGTCGTACGAAGAAGACCATCTCCTCTTGCCAGATAGATTGTTTTGCCTTTCGAACTACCAAGAACATCGACAGAATAAGTCTTGCCATGTTTCCAACCAAGATGATTCCAGGTTCTACCCGTATCATCACTTGTCCATAAACCTGAACCAAGTGAACTTGCACCAAGAAAATTACCGGGTGTGTTATCAGCAAGAACGCAGGCATAAAGACGAGTGTGCTTCGAATGCGCAGGTGATGCGCAAAAGAGTAGGATTGATAAAGCCAGCGACCACACAAACGACACCGCATGGCTAAGATGGTCTTTACTTGGGGGAGAGATCAATATAGTTATCACGAAAGCGAATGTGCGCTTCTATGTCATTTAACCTTGCATATGATATAAGCGTTTCCCTGTCAAACTTGATATGAAGAATATGCTTAACGAAAAGTGTTATGTACTGCGCCCATGCCCAAACAAGAATGCCTGTCGGCGGCAATGGCGGTGTTGGTCGCTCACCATAGAATTCTTTCCACGCGCCACTTGCACCAGCTTTTTCTATCAACCATTCAAGTGAGCGCATTGCTTTCTCTATGTCACCTGCTTTAAGTTGTGCTGATGCCATGAACATCGTTGCAAGTGCCCACGGACCGGGGGAGTCCGGTTCACCCGAAACATCATATCTTCCATACCCTCCACCATTCCATGCTTGAGACCATAGCTTTTCACATTCAGCAATAGTCTTAATAGCTATATCAGACTTTGGATCAATGAGTCCGTAGATGATTGGGAAACACTGCGTTATATCAGGTTCAAGATGGTGTTCCATCTTTGAACCAAGCGGCATCTCGTCAGGAACTAGAGATGACATATACTTATCATCTTTCTTCTTGATAACAAGTGTTCGCTGAACTTCCCCGTTCACTAATCTTCGCTTGATGATCCTCCCTTCATCTATCATCGAATGAGTTGGGTGATAGAAGAATGAATCTCTCATTCTTTTTGCCGCATTTCCCCAAGTCAGATTCTTTTCTGTTTCTCCTATGTATTTGCTAATCGCACTTGCTGCTTCGAGTCCGAGTATCGCAAATGTCTGGTGTGCGACATCATATCCTTTCTCTATACCCATAGCTTCGGGGCGCTCCCATATATCACGCGCTGCAACGAGCATCCCTGTTTCTTTATCTAAGAATTCAGGTTGAAGGAGATAATCAGCGATGGTAGTGATTCGCACTGTATGTTCTTTGAGGAATTCCGAGTCACCTGTCCACTCAACATAAATTTGAAGTGCTCGCAGTACAAGTCCGTTCGAGTCAAGTTCTGCATCAAGCCCACCACGGAAGCGGCTTGCTTCTGCAACCATCCCCTTTTCATTTGTTAGCTTTGTCAGAATGTTTGTGAGCACTGCCTTAGCAAGCTCGAACTGACCTGAATAGATTAGCGCCTCGACTATCATCGCCCCATCACGTCCCCATTCCATTCCGTACTGCCAAATACTTGCATCGAATTTACCCGTCGAAGCGATAACAGCACGTAGCCCTAACTTTGAAGCAGTAAAGAAATCGGTGAGTTGTTTATATTTTTCCGAAGTAATGCTTGTAGTTCTTTCCCAATACTGTCGTTCATTAGCTAAGAATGATTCTAACTCGACACTCCCGGATTCTGTATCTGCTTGATAGACAAGATGTACTTCTTTGCTATTCTCATCAAACTTTTCAGCAGTTGCAGTAAGAAAGCGCTCATGGAATCGCGACTTTTGTTTTGATGAAAGATAGAGCGTACTATACCCATCGGCATGCAAAAATGATTCACCAACTCCGAACGACGAGAAGAGTGATGGATTCGCATAGAGCGAAGCTTCAACTTCTATCTTTGCATCTTTCGCACCCATTACTCCTATCCATTGAATAAGAGCATGGCTACCAGGTGAAGTGTAGAAACTTTGATGAACTTCATACTTGCCTGCTTTCCATTGGGCCAGAACATTCGGCACACCTTCGTACTCGCTCCAAGATACTTTCAACTCATCATGCTTGGGTTGGTAACGAACACCATCAATGATAACGGTTATCATCGTCCGCTCAAGCCCGAACTCTGGATGGAAGAGATGACTTCCGTGCTTTCGAGTAAAATGCTGTGGGAGCGAAAGGATTATCCCGAGCGGCGTACAAGAAGTATCTTTACTCCATTGAATAGCTGCTTGTATCTTCCCCGAGCCGAAAAAGAAGTATTCGGTATCAGGTGTATCAGTGCGGAAGTCAGGATGGAGTGATTGCATCGTTACAAAGATACGAGCAAATAATAGATACCTATAATAAGTGCAACCCCAACCCAACAAAGAGCAAAGCCCCAGATGTCCTCGCGTGTGGGTTTCCAGAACTCCCAGTTTGTGTGTGGGAAGAGTTTGTTCTGCTCGACAAGTTCGGGGTTCGTTATCTTCTTCTCTACCTCACTTCTATCTATGATAGGGTCAGCGACAGCAGGAGTATTAATTCGTGCATAGAACTCGCGGAGTGCCTTCTGGCTGTTCGGTTTTGTAAGTAGTGATACAATAAAGAGAATCAAGAAAGGAAAGATGATATCAACGAGGAATGACGCAGTCGCAAGTCCTGCCTTCGAAAATGAGCGCAAATCAAAACCAAGTTTATCCACTACCCACAACTGTGGTTTAAATGTGCCCGCGCCAACCTTCGGCGAGTTCGGGTCTGTCGGGTTTATCTTCTCAACTTTCTCAAAGAATATCGGCGCAGAAGCTATCGTTATTTCTTTACCTGTCCGTTCATTGATTTCTTTCCGTTCATGTGTCTGCACGGTAAGCGAAGGATCATTCCGCATCGAATCAAATGCAGGGATGATGTTCGGTATCGCAACCGTCATCGTAAGGGAAAGTATCATCTGAATAATAACTGCCTTCGTCGTGAGCCGGCGCCAGAAATACACAAGCCATATCGCCGGACCAACAACTGTACCAATAGAGAGCACATACTTAAAGACGACAAAGATGTCACCAACAACATACGCAAAACCTATACCACCAATAATAACAACAACGATAACAAGACGACCTGCAAGTATCTGTGCTTTGTCAGTTGTTTGTGGACGAAGCGGCAAGAGGATGTTCTTTGTAAATGCCGCTGCCCACTCAAGATTATTCCCAGCCGACATATTCGCCGATAGTATCGCGGCTATCATCAGTCCGACAAGTCCTGCCCCGAGCAGGTCGCGTGTCATTGTACCCCAAATGTGTGTTGCATCTGAAAGTGTACCGCCGTATAGACCAAGAGCGATAAGCCCCGTAAGTGCCCAACCAATCATCATGAAGCGTTTGGTGAATGCGCCGCCTGTCATCCCTATGCGCGCCGCTCTGTCATCTTTCGCAGCGCCGCCGAGCGTGAATTGTTTTGGTGCAAGCCCTATCAAGTTTGTCAGCGCCATGATGAGCACGAAGTAAAGCGGGTACTCGCTCGCAGCCGATGAGCCGAAAAGCTGAAACATCTCTTCGGGTACTTTTGCATGAAGACCTGCAAACCCACCAAGCGCGGATAGCCCCAACGGAATAAGTGCAAGCGAAAGAAAGATGATAAGCACTGCTTGAATAACATCATTAAGCGCGGCGGCGAATAGCCCGCCTGCTATGACATAGAACGCCGTGATAAGCCCATAAAAGATAAAGAAGAGCGTAAGATCAACATAAGAAATGGTGCTTGAGATGTCTCCTTTCTTCTCGAGTTCGCGAAGGTATGAGAGTCGCGCGTTGTCTTGCGCAGAAAATTCCGCCGCTCCTTTTTTTGCATCGAGTGCTTTCATCTCTTCGAATAACTCTACCTTACCTTTTTCTTCAAGTGAATACTCACTCGCCGGCTTTACCATTATTGCTTGGATCGTCTTGCCCGTGATAAGATACCCGAGCGACGAACCATAGATAGCGGCAAGCAAAAGATAGACGGCAAAAAGACCGGAAAGAAATTTCGATTCGAAGCGATGCTCATACAGATCACCCGGACCAACGTAGCGCGCGCGGCGCTGAAGCACAGAGCTAAACCAAAAGAACGGAGTAAGAAAAAGCACAAGATTCTGAAACCACACACCGGGAAGACCTTGCCGATATATCTCGCGTGTCACGCCTGCGGCTTGGTCGGCACTTGTCATGTTGCCGAAGTTGATAACAGCCGTCATCACTTTCCCGAAGCTACGATCTGCCTGAAAAAAACTTCCCGAGTTACGAATCTTCCGCTTCGTCCAGATAGCAATAGCGACGAGCGACGCAAAGTACAGCGTAATAACTACCCAATCGAAGATATGGAGTCCGAAGAAGGTCATTTAGAAATGATAGCTCCCCGCTATTACAGGGACGATGGGAAACTCTGACACACCGAAGATCGATTCGCCGATGGTCTCCGTGGTTTTTACGCCGCCAGCTTTGAAGAGAGAGAAGACTACACCTATATCTACAGTCCAACGTTCGGAAAAATATCGTAACGTTGCCATGAACGGCACAACAGGATAGTCATCAACGAAGAACATCTCACCGATGATCTTCAAATTCTCACCGACACGTGCTGCCCCCATAAATGCAAGCAGCGGATTTTGTGCGTTATACGTGATCGTGTCAGTCTCTCTTTTAACTGCATAGCCACCTAAAATAGAGAGGTTCGCATCTGAATTGCCGTATGTTGCAGTCGCGAATCCAAAAAATAATCTCGTTTCTTTGGTGATCTCGGAGTACATTGCCTGCCCACCGACGGAGATATGCCAAGGGTTCTGTGAATACGGAGTTATCTTAATTCCTCCGGTCGCTACTTTCACAGTATTCGGCAAGAACGGAATGAACGAACCGCCGATATTCGCCGAGAGCCAATTGGTGATGCCATAGTTCACTTGCAGCGATGCGATGAGGTAATTATTAATGCTTCCCTTTCCTTCGCTCATCGCCATTGCATTCGGCGTGATAAATCCCTGCCAGTGGCGCGGGTCGGTGAGCGTAAGATACTCACGCGAGAAAAAATCCGTGCGTTTGTCGCCGTTGCCTGAGTAGTTGTCAACGCTTTTTATATTTGGATATATGAAAAAGAGGTCACCCCAATCGGTGGCGAGAATTACGTGCGCCGAATCATCGAACATGTACCGATACCCGCGATAGATCTCGACGTTATCGGCTTTGAGGACTGACTGCGTTTCGAGTTTATTATAGTTGAGATACACACCGAGATTCTTCTTCTCGAAGTTTGTCATGTTCGCTATTGCCGACTTCTTTATCTCATCATACATCACGAAGTTAAAACGATAATCAATCGCGTAGTTAATATCCGATGCAGGTATCTCAAGCCGTCCGTAGCGAGTCGCGACGACAAAGCGCGTCGGGACGGGCTTCTGGAGAACGATACCGTAGAACTCGGATGAATCCTTCATCACGAACTTCACGAGATAATCCTTGCCAATATCAGTGGGCTTCATCTGTCCGAAGCTCGCCAGAGCGAAGAAAAATATGAGAGAAAAAGTTACGAGTGAGGACATCAACGTTTTGAAATTCTTTCCGGATTCTTTTCTATAAAATCTTTCCATGAAGTAGCTTTTGATGCGCCCGAACTTCGACGCATTGAATGTGTCAGGGCTATCGCAAGCGCATCGTAGGCATCGGCTCGTTTGCGGTCGGTCTCTTGTAGCCCGAGTATTTTGCAAACCATGAACTCCACCTGCGATTTATCGGCATTGCCGTTGCCTGTTACAGCTTTTTTAATTACGCGCGGGGCATACTCGGCTATTTCTAACTTTGCAAGCTCCGCCGCTACTAAAGCAACACCGCGCGCGCCGCCAAGTTTCATCGCTGATTGCGCGCTCTTATCATAGAACGCAGTCTCGATGGAAAATTCATCCGGCTCGGTGCGCTCGATAAGGGCGGTCAGGCGCGTAAAGATAAGCGCAAGCCGCTCGGGCATGGGCTTAAGCTTCTTCGACTCTATCGTACCATACTCGATGACGCGGTAATGCAGTCGCGGCTTTTGCACCACATCAATGACTCCATACCCCGTAACCAGCGTCCCCGGATCTACCCCGACAATTCTCATTATGCAAAACTACCACAGAAAAAGAAACTTCTCCCGACAGGAAGCATTTTCCCCGTTTTCTGCTTATATTTGCATATCAATCGAAAACACCAAATCCCTATTTGAAGCACATCAGATTACATATCCTCCTTGTTTCCTTTTTCTGCTTTATTTCTAATGAAGGGTTTGCCCAATGGAAAAAGGTATTTGATTTCTCCTATCCAGTTATCACTGTCTCTTTTAAAGAATTTTCAAATATGCCTCAAGACGGATTTGTTTCTGTGGGTGTTAACTCACCAGGAGACAGATCAAAAGCACTTTGGCGTACAACTGACGGCGGGGTCGCTTGGCACAATGTCACATTCGAGGATAATGGTGTTGGAGGATATACTACTCCATATTCTTTCACTTTCAAAAATGATTTTGAAGGATGGTTTTGTAGCTTTCTCACAGATACTTATATATATAGCACAATTGACGGTGGAGAAACATGGTCAATAGTTCTTGTAGGCGCGTATAATATTAACGCGCTGCATTATGTCCCT
>JAYUZC010000097.1:0-6748 GCA_043752045.1 Bacteroidota bacterium
GAGGTAGCAACATTTCACATACAAAGCCATCCCCCCCCTATCTTAGAGATGCCGAAAGGATATACGATACAACGAGAGTCAGAGAAGCAAACCGATGTCAGCGTCGAGAGGTATAGCAAGAACATCTACCTTGTTCATCTCAAGCATGACAACTTTATTTCAACAGTAGTAGAGTTTAAGGACTTTCTGGTAATAGCCGATGCTCCGCTGACGAGCGAGAACGGCGAACTCATCATTAACGAAGCGAAGAAGATAGCACCCGGTAAACCGATAAAGTATTTTCTCTTTGGTCATTTTCATAACTGGTATCTCGGCGGCTTCCGACCCTTCGTTCATAAGGGAGCAACGATACTCACAAGACCTGAAGACAAAGCATACCTCGTAGAGTTGGCAGTAGCGCCGCGAACCATCTCTCCGGATAGTTTACAACTTGAACCGAAACAGCTCAAGACTGAGATCATTAATGACAGCATGACAATATCCGACGGCAGTTTTACAATGAAGATATATCATATCGGCGAGAAGTCGGAGCATACTGCTGATTATCTTACCTACTATTTTCCGTCCGAAAAGCTTGCAATCGAAGGTGACCTTGTCTGGATCAAGAAAGATGGCGACATTACGAAGGCGAATAAACTTCAAGCGGGCTTTTATCAATCGCTGGTCGATCTTGGGCTTGAGGTAAAAAATGTACTTCAGTCTTGGGTTGGTACATCTGCTAACTTCAAATATATAATACCTTTTGAGGAGATTGGGCGATCTGTCCTTCTGAAATGATAAATTGTAATAAAGTGGGAAGTATTAATATATTGATTCAGAATAGATAATAATACAAATTAATTGAACACCTTACCCTCGAAATAGGTTATATACCACCCATAATAGAGAAAATTGTAATTTATATACATCTACAGACATAACTTTAGCTTTTAGCATGACACAAGAAAGAATCTCACCGAACGGAGTAGATACAGAAGATACTTCCACAGAACAGATCAAAGAATTGACCGAACTTACAGCAAGCATCCCTGAGCGATATGCAGACTCAACAACAGCGATAAAAGGAGAACTTGCAACAGTTCTTCATGCTATCGAGACATGGGAAAAGCTCGCGCCGCAGCTTTATATGATGCGCAAACGACTTACCGTAGTTGATGAGATACTTAACGGCAAGCGCAACGTCGAGGCGATCTCTGCCCTCCCATCTGCGGACTCGCAGCCCGAGAAAAAGAAACGCGGACCGGCAAAGGGATCACGAGTCTTCACAAAGAAGAAGTCAGATATTCTTACTGATGAGGTTATTGATAAGATACGCGAGTTCATCGCATCAGACGAAAGCTACCACAAAGCAAAAGATATTTACGGTCACCTCGTTCGCAATAATATCATCGCTGCATTCCCCGGCGATACACCTGAACGAGCATTCGCAATTGGCTTAGCACGCGTTGATCAGGACGTCCTGAAATACAACGATCACTACACAGTGATGGCATGGGGATTACCTGACTTCGGCACACCTGAACATGCACGCCGCAAAGCACTCAAGAGCAGCTCACGCGGTGATAGCGGCACAAGAGTAAAATCCTACGGCAGAGGCGAAGCCGTCGAGGCGTAAGAGAACTTGATCATTGTTAAAATACCGCCGTTTGTCGTTAAACACACACGGCGGTATTAGTCCTATATATTTTCGTTGATAGCTATTTGATAAGCTTAATGGTACTATTCGTACCTCCTGATTGTACTTGAATTAGATACCCACCAGCAGAAATACCTGAAGGTAAAGCCAACTTCTCGTTGTGAATTCCTTTTGATCTATACTCCTCCATCAAGTCTTCGCCAACTACTTGTCCATTGGTATTGAACGCAGTAATTTTTACTATGCCAGATTCAACAAGATCATAACTTAACAAAATGCTCTTATTAAAACTAGCGAGAGGATTTGGGAAAACCTTAAGATTCAAAACTCGCGAAGAATTTGACTTACGCTCAGTGAAATCATTTGAAACTGATAAATCTACATTAGTAATATATCTCATTAGCATCAACGCACGATTACTTCCGCTTGAATCTATTGCCGTACCTGTAACTAATAGTTTGTTATCAGATTGGATTAAGGAAGCGTTGCCGGATACCAGTAAACTATCAAAGTTCGTAATGATGAAACCACGATCTCCGAACGTTGTGTCTATCACTCCGGTTGGCATAAGACGAGCAACAACCGACCAGGAAGAATCTGTATATCCAAGCTGCCTTCTACCAACCAATAATATTTTGCCGTCTGCTTGGAGAGAAATTGAGTTGACTACCTCAACATATTTTGGTTGTATTGTAATATACCCATTGGTACCAAATAAACTATCAGGTGTACCATTCTCCTTATATCTGGCAACAAACATAGATGATTTTTGAGAATCAGAATCAAACTGTGTACCCCCGACAACTAACATACCATCTTTTTGCAAAGCAGACGAATAGTAACTTGTATTAAAATATCTCGTCGCTATTCCATCTACTCCATAAGTACTATCGGGTAAACCATTATTTTGGAATCTAGCCAATACTGTAACAGTATATCCGCTTCTACTTGAGATACAATCGAGTAATCTACCTGTTATTAATATTTTACCATCGTCTTGAACATGGACAGATGAGACTCTGAAGGATAACCTATCAGAATCATAAGTCAAACTTGTCTTTAATGAGCCAGAGTCAGCAAATGATATATTGAGTTTACCAATACCAGAATGTTTAGATAGTTGAGGTATATAAGAAACTTCGCAAGAAATAGTATACCCACTATGTTCCTCACCAGCTGAAATAATTTCCCCTTCAGTAGTTAGGGATACAGCATTAATATGACCAAAGATAGATTCACCTCTTCCATCGATACCAAAAGTGCTATCCATATCACCATTGGGGTTGAGTCTCCACAATATAGATTCTCCTGCTACACCTCCAAACAGCAAAATTCGGTCATCAGGCAGCACATAAACTCTGCCGATATGTCCTCCGGCTGTAAATATCAGCCTGCCGTTAGTCCCAAAGGAGCTATCAATTTCTCCGTTTGGATTATACCTCATCATAACATATCCAAAATAAATGTTCCCGATCGGGTCGATATTACCTACTATTAGTATCTTCCCATCGGATTGAATTGCTACAGACTCCCCACCTGGACTGGATCTATGTAATTCCTTAACATCTGTAATTACTACGCCATTTGTACCGAATGTACTGTCCAAGCAACCATTACACTGGGCGTACAATGTAATGGTGCCAGAACTCAAGACAAAAATATTAATTATGATGTATAATACGGTGCGCATAAGCTATACTTTTAATACAGCATCTACAACTCAAATATGAAAGAATAAGTTAGCAGCGACCAATATTTGACCTATTTCGCCTGATGCTTCCTGAACATATAGGATGCTATCGGGACACAGACGACTGTTATTGCTGAACACCAGATGACGGACATCAGAGCATGATCTCCCATTGGTGTCCCTACCATCAGCGAGCGCATTGCTTCTATGACATGAGTTACAGGTTGGTTCTCTGCAAAGATGCGGAGAACCTCCGGCATTCCGGCTGTCGGGACGAATGCACTTGATGCGAACGTCAAAGGAAAGACGAAGATAAAGCTAATCCACTGCACTGCTTCTACCGTCCTCGCAAGAAGCCCCATGATTGCAGCTATCCATGAGAACGCCAATGTGAAGAGAAGAAGAATCCCAGTTATCATCAGCCAATCCTGAATCGAAGCTGTCGGCGAAAACCCTACAAGTAAACTAACAAGAATTAGTATTATTGAAGAGACAACATTGCGAACAAGATCAGCAACGACGTGACCCGTCATCACTGCTGAACTTGCTATAGGCAGCGACTTTAATCTATCAATTATTCCCTTTTGCAAGTCCGCCGCTACATTGAGCGACGTTGTCATTGCCCCGAACGATGCCATCTGTATTAAGATACCGGCGACGAGATAATTTACATACGTCGTCTCACCGGTATTGATCGCTCCTCCGAAGACATACCGGAAAAGCAGCATGAACATTATCGGCTGAATAGCAAGCGAGAGAAGCTGATCCAAATTTTTGGATATATGCTTCATACTCCGAACGATAAGAACCGACGTATCGCGAATCACCCAAAAGAATGCAGAGCGCTCAAGCGGTTTAAATGTTTTTGGAGCTTCCATTATTTCTTTCCTCCTTCGGTATCTTCTGTCGCCTCATGTCCTGTTAATTGCAAGAACACATCATCAAGTGTTGGTTTGTGAAGCTGGAATGTCTCGACTTTTATTGCACTACTTTCTAAGACATCCAGAATACGTTTTACATGAGAGACGCTTCCGTCAACAGCGATAGTTATTGTTCGATCTTCTCGACGTATTGATTCATTTGGGAACACTTCAAGTGCCTTGGTTACATCTTCATCAGTAGCCAATAGAAGTTCGAGTCGTTCATTGCCAATATTGCTCTTTAGCTCATGCGAAGTACCTTCTGCGATAACTTTGCCGTGATCAATAACGACGATGCGGTCAGCAAGTTTATCTGCCTCGTCGAGATATTGTGTTGTCAATAGTATAGTCGTCCCGTCTTTAACGAGCCGTTCTATTCTGTCCCATATCGCCAGTCGGCTTCTGGGGTCGAGACCTGTAGTCGGTTCATCGAGGAAGAGTATTGGCGGGGTAGCAACTAAGCTCAAGGCAAGATCAAGCCGACGTCGCATACCGCCTGAATATGTTTTGGCAATGCGGTCGCCTGCTTCGGCGAGGTCGAACTCATCTAATAGCTGCTTCGCACGTTCTCTGCTATCAGCCGAACTCAAATGATACAGTTTGCCGAGCATTTCAAGATTCTCTCTGCCTGTAAGATATTCATCAACAGCGGCATATTGTCCGGTTAACCCGATGGAGCGGCGGACATCTTTCGGGTTTTTTACAACATCAAATCCACCAACCATCGCCTCGCCTCCGTCTGGCGGAAGGAGGGTGCTTAAGATGCGGATGGTCGTCGTCTTCCCTGCCCCGTTCGGACCGAGCAGGGCGAGAATAGTGCCACGTTCGACGGTGAGGTCAATCCCGTCAAGAACGACGAGATTCTTAAACGACTTCCTTAACCCACGAACCACAATAGGAGCAGAATGTAGCATAAATAGTGATAGTAATAGGTGCCTATAATTTGAAGGACAATATACAATAGAATCGTAATGGTGTTACAGGATTTTAGATAAACATTTTGTTACTTCCTTATTTTTGCAGTATGGATAATAACATGGTACAACTGGTAGCCGCACAGCTCCGTAAACCCGATGGTGAGATGGGGCTACAAATTGGCGAAATGATGAACAAGGGTAATTTGTACATCAACCAGCATACGCTCGCCGTGCTTGGGGCATCGAAAGGTGACGCTATCCTTGAGATAGGGATGGGCAACGGCGAATTCGTTAGAGAGATACTTTCGGTTAGCTCTATACGTTATACCGGATTTGATTATTCGGCAACAATGGTTGAGGAAGCATCGCGGCGGAATGCAGACTCTATTGCTACAGGTCAGGCACGTTTTATTCACGGCTCGGCAGATGCCCTACCTTTTTCTGATGGTGAGTTCAACAAGATATTCACTATCAATACTATCTATTTCTGGAGCGACCCCCGACAAGAGCTTGCAGAAATAGCGCGGGTTCTTAAAAAAGATGGCGAGTTTACTATTGCCATTCGCTCAAAGTCCTCCATGGAAGCAGTACCCTTTACACAATACGGATTTACTCTCTACTCGAAAGAAGAATTGGAAGCACTGCTCGTGTCCTGTGGTTATTCTATCTTAAAGAGTCAGGCCATCACTGACCCTCCCTTTGAGATGAACGGCGAGATGATACAGGTAGATTCAGTTGTTGTTACAGCGACTATGTAACGTCATGAATCATAATCATCATATGAACTTATTCTCACTAATTAAAGATATATGCCTAACTCTAATTAGCTATACCCACTAATTAAGCAAGTGTAATTAGCATGATCACAGATTCTTTCTCATACTCGGTTACAAATCATATCGCACGAGTCCGCTTCGCCAGAGCGAAGACGCTGAACTCGCTGACCTTTAAGGTCTATCGCGATCTTACTGACCTTATGTACCAGCTTCGTTTTGATGACGACGTAAAGGTCGTCGTTATTGAAGGCGAAGGCAAGGGCTTCTGCTCAGGGGGGGATGTCCATGAGATCATCGGCGAGCTCATCAAGCGCGATGTGAAGGGTCTGCTCGAATTCACTCGTATGACAGGTGAATTAGTCACGAACATGCGCCTTTTGGAAAAACCCATCATTGCTTCTATTAATGGTATAGCAGCAGGTGCAGGGGCAGTTATTTCTTTGGCTTCGGATTTCCGCATCATGGCAAAGGAAGCGAACATTGCATTCCTCTTTCAGAAAGTTGGACTGACGGCAGCCGACATGGGAGCCGTATTCCTGCTTCCGAAAGTTATCGGTACTGCACGAGCGACAGAGTATCTTATGCTCGGAGATAAAATATCAAGTGAAGAGTGTTACCGAATCGGATTAGCGAATAAGGTCGTCGAGCTGGATAAGCTCGAAGAAGAGACTATGGCACTTGCGACTCGTCTTGCCGAAAGTGCTTCGCTTGCACTCGGACTGACCAAACGCCTGATCAATAATGAATGGCACATGGACCTCACAGGAGCCATCGAACAGGAAGCAACAGCACAAGCCCTCATGATGCTC
>JAYUZC010000098.1:0-2584 GCA_043752045.1 Bacteroidota bacterium
AGGTCAAGATATAAACTTGTACCAAGACCTCGTTCGTCATGTGCCTGTTGCTGATAATGTGATCGAGTATATAGTACGCCTTGTAGGTAAGACACGCCCTGCAAATTCAAGCGCTCCTGATTATGTTAAGAAGTATGTAAGCTATGGCGCCGGTCCGCGCGCATCGCAGTATCTTGCGCTTGGCGCGAAGGTTCGTGCATTGCTTGACGGTCGTTTTACTCCATCAATCGAAGATATACGCTCGCTTGCAGTGCCGGTATTGCGTCATCGCATCGTGCTGAACTTCAATGCCGAAGCCGAAGGCATGACCACATTATCACTCATAGACCGCCTCACAAAAGACGCGTGAGAATCTTTCTAATATGCACGTTACTGCTTGTTGCGGCAATTAGTACTGCGCGCACGACGAAGTATTGGATAGAGTTTAGTGATAAAGGCATTACAGAGAGCGAGTTCGTTGCAGGAAATCCCGCATACGAAGAAGTGCTTACGCGTTTTTCTTCTGATGCAATTACAAAACGTCAACACCTTGTGCGTGATGGTGTTCTCAAGAGTGTGCTTACTATTGAAGATGCACCCGTCTCTAAAGAATATATCAATTTTCTGAAATCATTAGGACTAAACATTCAATCCCAGATACGTTGGTCAAATGCAGTTAGTGTTGAAATCCCTGATGAGCTATTAGCCAAAGTAAAGTCACTTCCGTTTGTAAGTAATATTAAACATGTTCTCTCGGGAGTAAAGCAATCCCGAGAAGAATCACTCTCGCCGTTTGTGTTCTCTTCATACTCTACTACTGATGATGAGCCGCAGCTTATTTCGCGTGAATATGGTTATGATAGTATTATCTATCATTACGGCGGTTCAGCTTCACAGCTTGAACGAACCGGGGTGATGCCGCTTCACGCAATGGGACTTGATGCGACGAAGGTAAAGATCGGCTTTATGGATACGGGCTTCCGATGGGAAGGGATGCGTACGACAAAAGAGCGTAACGTTGTATTCGAGTATGACTATGTCTATCGTGATTCGAGCGTAGCCAACGACCTTAATGACCAACAAGATCAGGACGGACATGGCTCTGTTGTGCTTTCTGCCGCAGTTGGATATCTACCCGATTCGGTTGTTGGCGCAGCATATAATGCAGATATATATCTTGCAAAAACTGAAGACTTGCGCGACGAAACACCTGCCGAAGAAGACAACTACGCGGAAGCAATAGAATACTTTGAATCGCAAGGTGTGCGCATTGCTTCGAGTTCGCTTGGATATATGTTCTATGACTTCGGGTTCATGAGTTATGAGTATAGCGATCTTGATGGCGAGACAACGATAAGTGCGCGAGCCGCTTCTCGCGCCGCGAAGCTCGGAATGCTTTGCGTTACGGCAATGGGCAATGGCGGTACATCAGGATATCCATTACTCATTACACCTGCTGATGCTGATAGCGTTCTTGCTGTAGGAGCGTTAGATGTGAATGACACGATAGCTGCATTCTCTTCACGCGGACCTTCTGCAGATGGTAGAATGAAGCCCGAAGTCGTTGCGCCGGGTGTAAAAGTCTGGACGATGAACAACGCCGATATGCAAACCGAAGCAGGGGGTACATCACTTGCAACTCCGCTAGTATCAGGTGCATGTGCTGTTATTATGCAAGCACATCCGTGGGCATCGGCACAACAAGTTCGCAAAGCAGTCACCCAAAGCGCGACGCAGCATCCGATACCCGACAATACGTATGGTTACGGACGAATAGATGCGTACGGGGCAGCACTTAAACTTGGTACGCTTATCGCGCCGCACCGCTTATGGAATGAAGACACTATTTATACTGTGCAAGTTGGCATTGCCGCCCATAACGGTGTGAAAAATCCTCGTGTAGTCTATGCATATAATGTAGGTGGATTATATACTAACGTTCTTCCGCTTTCATTGATGACCGATTCGCTTATTTACAGAGCAACATTTCCAACACTGCCAAAGGGTACTCATGTCCGCTATTATATCGAGACACAAGACGGTGCAGATACAGTTACACATTCACCTCGCAATGCAACTGATTCTGTCTATAGTTTTTATGTTGGTGATACTATTCCTAACCCGCCCTACAGTGTAAAGAGAACAGAAGATGCTTCGATAAGTGTATATCCAAATCCAACGCGTGATTATATAAATATCACATTACCACTTGGTTCAGAATCTGTTGAATTGGTTGATGTTCTTGGAAGAATTGTTCGGTCTTCAGAGTTAAAGAGTACTTCTATTGGATTGAAGTTGTCGGTTCAAGGGCTTGAAGCGGGTGTCTATAATTTGATTATACGTAAAAAAGACGGAAGTGTTTCCGCGAGAAAGATCATAGTTAGTCGATGATATTTCTTAACCCATTTGTTCTTTTTGGACTTATTGCAGCGTCGTTTCCGGTGCTCTTTCATCTATTTGCCCAGCGCAAAGCGCGGCGGGTAGAGTTTAGCACATTGCAATTTCTTAAGCAGCTTGAGAAGAACTCAATGCGCAAGATAAAACTGCGACAGATACTTCTTCTGATCCTCCGCACACTGCTCATCATTTTTCTCGTCGCAGCATT
>JAYUZC010000099.1:0-2578 GCA_043752045.1 Bacteroidota bacterium
TAACAGGGAACATCAACGAAGACGAAACAAAAGAGCTTATAGAAAAATACTTTGGCTCTATCGCTCGTGGCACAGCAACGCTGCACATACCCACCTTTGAAGAAGAAGAGCAAACGAACGAACGCAAAGAAACCGTAAGCGACGAACCTGTACCATTGCCGGCAGTTTTCTGGACGTATCAAATGCCGCCTGACGGCTCGAAGGAAGCATTCGCCCTCGATCTCTTGACGGATGTTCTCTCGACCGGGCAAAGTTCGCGGCTCTATAAAGATCTTGTTTATGATAAGAAGATAGCGTCTGATATATCCGCATATATAGATGTGCGCGAGAAGCCGGGGCTTGTTTGGCTCTATGGAGTTTGTACGACACCGGACGCCGAGATCGCTCCGCTCGAAGATGCAATGGAAGCTGTGCTCGCTGGTATTCGCGAGAACGGGATAACAGAATCCGAACTTGAGAAAGCAAAGAACCGCGCCGAGATGCGCGCCGTATCAGGGCGTTTGCGTATCTCGACAAAAGCAGATATCCTTGCGCACTCTCATATTTTCTATCACGAGACGGAGAAAGTAAATACTCTTTTGCAGATGCAGCAGAATATCACGGTCGAGGATGTTAACCAAACAGCGCGTATGCTGCTTATCCCGACGCGACGTAATAGTGTAGTCTTCTTACCCCCGAAAGCATAATGTTACATCAGATGAAATTAGATAGAACCACTGCGCCGCGCTCGGGCTCGATTGCAAAGACTACCTTCCCGCAGTATGAAGTTTTTTCTTTAGGTGGCATTCCTGTGTATTTAATAGAAAATCACAACCAGCCATACGTTGGTGTGCTTGCATATTTCCGCACAGGTGCCACGCAGGATAGCGAAGCGACGCAGGGACTTTCTTCGTTCGTTGCGGAGATGATGACCAAAGGTACGACAAACCGCACCGCTCCCGAAATCGCAGAAGCGATAGATTTTGTCGGTGGCTCGCTTGGCGCAAGCGCGGGATGGGATGCGACGACGGTATCGATCTCACTTCTGAAAAAACATCTCGGACTCGGTGTTGACCTAATGACCGATGTTATCCTTAATGCTACATTCGCTGATGAAGAACTCTCGCGAGCAAAGATGCAGCGCCTTGCAAGTATTCAACATGCCAAGAGCGATGCTGGGTATTTAGCGGATACGCTTTTTACGAAGATTCACTTTGAGGGGCATCCGTACTCACTTGAAGCACTTGGTACCGAAGAGAGTATCTCTTCCATCACGTCGGGGAAGTTACAAGAGCGACATAAAAATTTCATTGCTCCAAACAATGCCTTTCTTGTAGCAAGCGGAGATATTACTCCTTCGGAATTTACGGAGCTTTTTTCCGAGCGTCTTTCAGGTTGGCAGAGCGGCGAAAAGGAGCCGACGGTATCATCTCCGGCAAACAACATTTCGTCAACGCAGATAGCATTAATAAAGAAGGACGAAGCAGTTCAGTCGGCGATTCGTTTGGGGCATACGGGCATTCATCGCGGACATCCTGATTACATCCCTGCCACAGTAATGAATGTCATCTTAGGCGGGTATTTTAATTCTCGGATTAACCAAAACTTGCGCGAGAAAAATGGGTTTACCTACGGAGCGCGAAGTTATTTCGATACACGGAAACAAACGGGCGCATTTGTCGTCAGTACAGAGGTACGGACTGAAGTGACGCGGCGTGCGGTCGAGGAAATTCTTTATGAAATGAAGATGCTCCGAACCGAAGGTGTGACCGAAGACGAACTTGTGATGGTCAAGAACTATATCGTCGGAAGTTTCCCGCTTTCGCTTGAGACTCCGCAGCAGATGGCTGGGCGTCTTGCTTCGATCCCGCTCTTCGGACTTGGCACGGATTACTACGACACGTACATTGAAACGGTTCGTTCACTGACGAAGGAAGACATTAACCGTGCGGCGGATATGTACCTCAAGCCGGACGTGGTTCTTCTGTCTGTATCAGGTAATACCGAAGTATTACCCGATGAACTTGCAGGGCTTGGTGAAATAACACTCTACGATAACAATTTTAGCAAAGCACATTGAGTACTACAACCTCCAATCAGTTTTCCGGTCGCGAGCTTGAACTTGCAAAAGAGCTTTCGGCGAAATATCATGCAGCAAAAAAAGAGATAGCAAAAGTTATCGTTGGTCAGGACCAGATCGTTGACCAGCTTCTCGTTGCGCTTCTTGCACGCGGTCACTGTCTGCTTGTCGGTGTTCCAGGACTTGCAAAGACGCTTCTTATCTCGACACTTGCGCAAGTGCTCGACCTTAAGTTCAGCCGCATTCAGTTCACCCCTGACCTTATGCCGTCGGATATTACAGGTACAGAGATACTTGAGCAGAATATTTCCACAGGCACGAAGGAATTTCGTTTTATCAAAGGACCTGTCTTCGCGAACATCGTTTTGGCGGACGAGATAAACCGCACGCCTCCGAAAACACAGGCTGCACTGCTTGAAGCAATGCAAGAGCATAAAGTAACTGCGGCGAACACGACGTATGCACTCGAAGAACCTTTCTTTGTGTTGGCAACACAGAACCCTATTGAGCAGGAAGGTA
>JAYUZC010000100.1:0-2576 GCA_043752045.1 Bacteroidota bacterium
CAGCAGTCGTATTTTTGCATATAATTAGTTGTAAATCCTGAATGAGAATATTGGTACTCGGCTCCGGCGCACGCGAGCATGTTATTTGTTGGAAGCTCAAGCAATCACCTGTTGTAAGCCAGATATTTTGTGCTCCGGGTAATGCCGGCATTGCGCAGGTAGCCGAATGTGTCGGCCTTGTTCCAACCGATGAAAAAGCTGTTGTTGGTTTTTGTCTTCGTGAGCGCATTGACCTTGTCGTTATCGGTCCTGAAGGTCCGCTTGCAGTTGGAATTGCCGATGCGCTTGAGAGTGAACGCATCCCTGCCTTTGGTCCGCACCGCGCGGCGGCACTGCTGGAAGCATCAAAAGCATTCTCAAAAGATTTTATGCACCGCCATGGTGTCCCGACGGCTCGCTTCGCCGTCTTTACTCCGGGCGAGCAGCTTGAAGCTCGCGCCTTCTTACGCCACCTCAACTATCCTGCCGTCATCAAAGCAGATGGTTTAGCAGCAGGCAAAGGCGTCATTATCGTCGAGACTGAAGCTGAAGCACTTCACACGATGGATGAGATATTCGGTCGGCGCATTTTCGGCGAAGCAGGTGCACGCATAGTCATCGAAGAATTTATGGAAGGTGAAGAGGCATCGGTATTTGCCATCACTGATGGTATTGATTATGATGTCCTCGCCACGGCGCAAGATCATAAGCGTATCTATGACGGTGATCGCGGCAAGAACACCGGTGGTATGGGTGCATACGCTCCTGCGAAGATCGTTACCGATGAGATCATGGAGCAGATCAAACGTGAGATCATTGAGCCGGTATTCCGAGGACTTCGCGAAGAAAGTCGTACCTATCGAGGTGTCCTCTATTGCGGAGTAATGATAAAGAATGGCAGAGCGAGAGTCGTTGAGTTTAACGTTCGCTTTGGTGACCCTGAAGCACAAGTCATCATCCCACTTATTGAAGGCGACTTTGCAGAATTACTACTTGCATGTGCGACTGGGAAGCTCAAAGAGAAAATGCCCGTCAAGAGTTTTGATGCTTGTGCGGTAACGGTTGTAATGTCCTCACAGGGATATCCCGATCAGTATGAGACGGGAAAGGTCATTGAAGGGCTAGACCATTTCAACCAGAAGAAAGAAATTGATGAAGGTGTTGCTGTCTTTCATGCTGCTACGAAGACCGATGAACATGGTAAGATAGTAACCTCGGGAGGAAGAGTGCTTTCTGTCACTGCTGTTGGTTTTGGAAATGAAATAAAGCAAACCATTGCTTCGGCATATCGTGGCGTGAATTTAGTCAGTTTTGATGGCGCATATTATCGAAATGATATCGGTCAAAAGGCATTAAAAAATTAACGTTTTTTTCCGAGGGAACAACTCTTTGGTGACGTGCCGTTAGAAATACGGGTATATCTCCCTCTTTTTTCAAAAACACGATTGCCACGACACCTACGCATACTCTTTAGCTTCTTCCTGCTCCTTTTGGGAGTCGTTCCTGCTGATTCACAAGGTCTAAAGACGGCAGGCACATCATTTACGTTTGCAATCCCAGAAGGAGCAGATAGGGTTTCTTCAGAATTTGTACCTTCTCGGTTAGCTCTAATAATAATGAGCCCACATGATGGTGATGGGGTAGTTTATTCTCCGTCCGGAGTTCAGATCAATTTTTCTTTTTCGGCGAACCGCGCCTCACAAGTTGACCTGCCTCATTCGTTGATGCAACTCCTTGATCTTGGTAAAACGAACAAAGGTATTCTTGTTCGGACTACCCAGCCCATCAATCTTACATATTATATATTGAATGCTTCTGCAAGTGAATCATCACAGATATTTCCTGATGATGTTCTTGGGACGGATTATTTGGTGACAGGCTGGGGTATTTGGAATGACAGTTCTGCTTTCTGGAATATCTATGAAGATAATCGTAATCAGATACTCGTTATTGCAAACGAGGATGGTACTGATGTAATGATCACCCCCAAAGTGAAATGTATAGGTGGGTATAATGCCGATCTTCCGATAAATGTAAGACTCAATAGAGGTGAGACATTCATACTCAAGGCAGATATTTTCTCACTGCCGTCGAACTCGTCGCTCTCAAACTCTCGGGTTCGCTCTTCGAAGCCGATGAGTGTGATGATGGCTTCAACATGCTCGTATGTTCCGCTTGGTCAGCAGGCGTGTAATCCAATCGTTGATCACTTACTACCGACATCACTTGTAACTGATACTGTTTTTTATGTATCTCCTCCGTCAGCACCAAGACATGACAGTAGAGTTCTATTTATCAGCGAAACACCACAGTTTTATGTTATAAGCTCAAATGGGTTGGTCTATCAGACTACGACAGGAAGAATAGTTGTCTCGCTCAGTACTCCTGATATGTTCACCGTTAGTGCTCCGGCAATCTGTCATGAACTAACAGCGGGATCTGATAATTATTATTACAGCGATCCATCAATTGCACCTGTACTACCGCAACGTGCATGGGGTGATACATTGCTTTGGCTCGCTCCGAGTTTTCCCGTTGGTTTTGTAATAAACTACGTATCACTTATTTACCCAACAGCTGACTCGGATCGCATCTTC
>JAYUZC010000101.1:0-2563 GCA_043752045.1 Bacteroidota bacterium
CTATAAATCACGGGATGCTATCTTTGTTAATGAGATGTCCATTTCATCTCTTGAGATAGTCCCAACAGTGCAGTACTACTTGGATGAGCCAGCCCCTAAAGAATTGCACCTATTCGGTAGAGCAGGTATCGGATTTATTCGCTCAACTGCAGAAGGAATTATTAAAGCAACTACCGATGGCAGTAATGTATCAAATATGAAAGTTTCGCGTCCGTATTATAATGTTGGTATCGCACTTGGTTTAGGTGTAAGCTATCCGATCGGCTCACTCTCGGGCATCACAGCAGGGCTTGATGTCCGTACCTACTTTGCTGATGCAACTTCATCCGGCGGTCTTGGCAACATTGGTGGTGTATGTATCGGTATTGGCTATGCACTTGGATTTTAGAATGATGAAAATACGATACATACTCGGGCTTCTTTGCCTGTGCGCCCTCTTCGGCTGCACAGGTAGTACGTTGCCTGATGATACATTTGAGTTTACACAAACCGAATACCAGATCATTAGAGATAGATTTCAGATCGAAGCAGGGTCGAACTTCCCCGATTCACTTGCTAACCCCTTCCCGAATCCGTATAACCATAGCAATGGTAATACCAAGATACACATTAGATTCACACTTGCTGATACAGGAAATGTAAAACTCATTATTCAGAATGCTATCGGGGATTCTGTCGTTGTATTTCAAGATACTTCACTGAGATCTGGTTCGTATTCTGCCGAGTGGGTGCCGCTCTCTGTTAATCGGACTCCGCTGCGTGCAGGGCTGTATTTCATTACGCTCCGTGCGGCACCGAATGAGCGCAACTATATTGAATCACATCTATTCTACATTGAGAATAATGATTAACCGCCTCCTCATGTTCCTTCTACTCTTTGTTGGAGCGAGTGCGATCGCTCAAGATACGTTTGTGCAAAAAGGTGATCTTGTTGCAACATTAGGTCTGAAAGTAAAAAACGGATTCCTCTTCGTTACTATGCCGATGCATGATACCAATGCGTTCGGAGTGAAGGTTATCCTTCCGAAGAGCTTCCTCCTCGTTCCGGCTATTGCAGGTGACGGCAACTTTGTGCCGATAGATTCTGAAGGTATTGTCATTACGCGCAGCTTCGAGTTTCGCTTCCCTGTCTCCGAGTCACGCACCATCAAACTTGATCTTGTCCCGACCGAAGCGCGTGAGCAATTCAGAAGCATTGAGAAGAACTTTATGGGAGTGCTCGGCTATGGTTTTATTAAACGATACCGATCTGTACTTGATATCACTCGAGGTGAGATGAAGCTCTACTCGTTATCAACGGATGTACAATACTCACCATACGTTGATACGAGTTCAACTAAAACATACTACTTCGATGATGCTATCATTACCTATTGTAATTGTCAATTCCCTTCGATGTGGCTTGAGGTGAAAGCTCCGCCCATCAAAGAAGGCAGGGTGCATCTATCGCTTGCAGAAAGTCAGTCAACAATCTTCCGTGATGCGCTTGATGCTCCAACCCTTACAATAATAGAGAAGGAAGAACGCGCCGATTCGCTTGCCGGCAAGCAGAATTTTGCAGGTATTAGTGTTGGGCAGTTTTACGTCGGCCAGAGGAACATTGCCGGACGGAACCCGCGACGAGTTGTCGTCAAACGCCCGGCACAATTTAAAGACCTCAATATTGAAGTTATCGGCACGCTGGCAATGGATGTGCTAAAGACATATACAGCCATTATTATTGACCCAACCCTCTATCAAATAATGCTCGTCAGATAGTCGTATCTTTGTACTGATTTTACTACCACGAAAAAAGTGCTATGAAATATCTAATCCTTTCCATGTTCGTACTCATTGGCTTTACAAGCAATGCACAAGAGCTATCTACACCGATCAACGTATCAAATCAAGCAGGCACCGAGCGTCCGCCGATCATGCACGTCGGTAATGACGGCACGATATTCATTACATGGATACGACCTGATATAACGGGCGGAATTGTTTTCATCTCACACTCAACTGATGGCGGAAGAACCTTCTCGCTTCCCAAACAAGCAACGCAGAACTCAAAGATATCACCGGACTTTCAGCGCGGTGGTGAGTTTGCTCTTGATACGAAGAATCGTATCCACATGGTATGGGTCGAGACCAGGGTAAATAAACAGCAAGATGTATGGTACTCACGCTCAACCGATATGGGCGCAACATGGACGGAGCCAAAAGCAGTTACGGACGACTCTTCAAAATACACACAAGATTTTATCTCTATCGCATGTGACTCAAGCGACCGTATCTATGTATCATTTCTTGATCTGCGAGAGAAGAAGCAAGGAACATCAACGACAGAACAGCTCTACCTTACGATCTCAACTGATGGCGGCGATTCGTGGGGCGCGAACAAACGCATCACTCACTACACAAGTGGTGTTGGAGGGACGTGCGAATGCTGCAAACAAGATATTGCTGTCAGCCCCGATGGTGATGTGTATGTTGGGTACCGCTCGAATATCAACAACCAACGCGATATGCATGTTGTTCGCTCGACCGATGGGGGCATGACATTTGAGCCGCCGATACTTATTCA
>JAYUZC010000102.1:0-2551 GCA_043752045.1 Bacteroidota bacterium
GTAAAAAACCGACCTTTAGTATTATGCCAGGTGAGTTCAGCGATGAAAATGCACTACCAGGGTTTTCCATCTTTGCAAAAGACAGAAACACAACTGACGGCACACTGACCGAAGTTATCATCTATGACCACTCAAACCCGATCCAGACAAATACACTAACCGCTAAAACGGCGAACTTACAGTTCTCGAAGGACTATAAGAAGATGCTGCTCTCGCTTCATGACGGTGAGATACATCAAAGTTACCAAAACCAGCAGGGACAATATAGACGTGGTGAGTTTAAGGATTATGATATAGTAATACCTACAAGCGGATATGATTTCACTCGCGATGCAAACTCAGAGCGCGGAGATAGAGAGCTTTCGGCAGATTCGCTTATGAAGTATGTTCGCAACCGTAGAGGTACCGCAGAAAAAGCAAAAATAAACCTTACTAATTCACTTACCCGATTTGATTCATCGATTCACGCATACTACATAGGCAACAAGGTTGATACAGAATCGGCAGCCAGGCGCAGTCTCATAAAGAGTGAGATACAACAATCGCTCTATAGTGTAACCGACCATGCTTCGCAAATGAACGGTCAGCTACGGGAAGCAAATAGTTATCTCGTCGAAGTACATAAAAAATATGCGCTACCCGTTGCCTGTCTTGTCTTTGTCCTACTTGGCGCACCACTCGGCGCACTTGCAAAGCGAGGTGGTATCGGTATAGGCGTTGGTATGTCGCTTGGTTTCTTCATCCTTTATTGGGCTGGGCTTATTGGTGGCGAAAAACTTGCTGATCGCGGTATCGTTACGGCATGGCAAGGAATGTGGGCGGCAAATATTCTGCTTACTGTTATCGGTATTATTTTTACGATACGTGTACTTCGCGAAACGCCGTTCTTTTCATTCTCATTTTTGAATATCTTTAAGAAGAAATGACACTACGAACATATTCCTCCGCTCTTCTTCCGCTTGCCTTAACATTTATGCTCGTCGCTTGCTGTGACCCGAAGCCGATAAGCTCATTGCCACAGGTCATTGATACCACCTACAGCGATACGGCTATCAAAGACGATATGAACCAAACAAACTCGTCGCAGGATTCCGGCTTCTACCCTATCTATTCTCTTGATATTAAAAATGTAGGAACAGAGTCAGACACCTTCGAGCTACAGTACACAAGATCAAGAAATGGGTTTGTAATTCCTGTTATCGTGAAGCAATTCGTTCCAGCCGGGGAGACTCGCACATTCAGAACCGAAGGTCCTATCCCAGATCATGGAGTTGACTATACTGCAGATATTGTGTACTTCTCGTTTTTTGTCTCAACGGCTGATAGCGTACCTGTGCAAATACTAAAGCCGGATATAGTCGTGCGTTATGGAGCGACGAATGAAGGGACGGAAGGATGTAATGCGGAGGCAAAGGAGATGTTCGTAAACTATAACAATCTTAAGTGATTGTAAATAAGAATGGCGCCAAAAGGCGCCATTTCTATTTCAATACTTCTTAATCTTAGAAGCGGAAGTGGGCGAATGCTTTGTTCGCTTCAGCCATACGATGAGTGTCATCGCGCTTCTTGATCGTTGTGCCGTCATTGTTTGCAGCAGCTGTAAGCTCTGCGGCAAGACGTGCTGCCATTGACTTCTCTCCGCGTGCGCGTGAGTAGTTAATGAGCCAGCGCATCGCAAGTCCGTTGCGGCGCTCGGGGCGAACTTCGGTCGGTACTTGGTAAGTCGCACCACCAACGCGGCGAGACTTTACTTCAAGAACCGGTCCGGCATTTGCCATTGCTTTTCTGAACACTTCGAGACCGCTCTGTCCGGTCTTCTCTGAAATGATGTCTATCGCATCATACATGATGCGCTGTGCGATGGATTTCTTTCCGTCGTACATGAGTGCATTAATGAAGAGCGATACTCCGATGTCATTAAACTTCGGGTCCGGTGTCTTAATGCGTTTAACGGCTGTTCTTTTTCTCATTGTTGAATATGTGTAATTTTTGTGTTACAAACGAGTCAGATACGTGCTTCGGATATAGATCCTCTTCTTATGTTCTGACCACCATCAGGCATCACTGCCTGACTCCTGAATACTGACGGGCGTTTAAGCTTTTGGCTTCTTCGCGCCGTACTTTGAGCGTGCTTGTTTGCGGTTCTGTACACCTTGTGTATCGAGCGTACCACGAATGATATGGTAACGAACGCCGGGAAGATCTTTCACACGACCGCCACGGATCATGACGATAGAATGCTCCTGAAGGTTATGACCTTCGCCCGGGATATACGCTGTGACCTCAACATGGCTCGTGAGCTTTACGCGAGCAACTTTGCGCATTGCAGAGTTTGGCTTTTTCGGTGTTGTCGTATATACACGTGTACATACACCGCGACGCTGCGGTGAATTCTTGAGAGCGGGTGACTTACTTTTGAAGGTAAGCTCTTCGCGACCAAGTCTTACAAGTTGATTAATTGTTGGCATTTATTGCGTTTTTACTATGCTTTTTGTACAAATTTTAGCAGGGTTATAACTCAACTTGTATCCCATAAGTTCATACTTTTTGC
>JAYUZC010000103.1:0-2547 GCA_043752045.1 Bacteroidota bacterium
CATTTCTTGCATGAAGACATCCTATGCCGAGATTCGGATTCGCATCCTCTACAGGCGAATCACTCGACGCAGCTACTTTCACTCCTGCTTCGATGAGTGAACGCCAGCGATATGCATTCTTCATTCGCTCTTTGCCAAGACGTTTTATCGCCCAATCTTTATCACTCGTCCAGAATTGTGGTTGAATGATAGCCCAAACGTCAAGTTCTTTGTAACGTTTGACATCTTCGGGTCGGACTATTTGTGCATGTTCGATACGTAGGATAGGTTGTAGGTTTGAGTTTGTAGGTTGTAGGGCGAGATGCTCTCTGACTTTTGTGAAGAGATCGAGTGCTCTTGAGTTGGCGGCATCACCGATTGCATGAACGGCAATCTGCAAGCCGCGCTCGGCAGCGAGATTCATCAGCATTAGTGCTTCGTCATCATCCATGAGACGAATGCCACGATTGCCCTGATCATCGGAATAATCTTCAAAGAGATGTGCGCCACGCGAGCCAAGTGCGCCGTCGAGATAGAGTTTTATTCCTACAAGTTTCAGATTAGGATGGGTTGAATCATCCCACTCCCCACTTTTGACCTTTTCTAAAAACAACTGCTTCCCTGTCGGTTTTGTCATATCGAGGAAGACATACGATGCAATGAGTGAATCGCCTTCGTCTTTATACAACTTTTTATATGGCTCCCACCACTCGGCGGGGATCCCCATATCATGCACTCCGACATGATGTTTTGCAAATTCCTGAAGTCCGGCACGGAGGATATTCGTGAGCGTCTGGTCATCATGCGGTGGCAGAGAATCATAGACAAGCGACATTGCCTCATCTATCAAGATACCTGTCGGCTCGCCGATATCATCGTTGAGAATCTCACCACCTACAGGAGAAACAGTGTTACTATCTACCCCGACAAACCGAAGCATTGCCGAGTTGCACCACATAGCATGTCCGTCAATACGGATGAGAGCAACAGGAATCTCGGATTCTATTTCGTCAATATCTGCCTTGGTTGGAAATCCAGTTGATCCCCACTTATTCTGATCCCAACCACGAAGCAAAATTACCCCCGTTGTTTTTTGACTTGCCTCGCGGACAACCTTCTGCACATCAGCAATAGACGTGCAATTATCAAGCTTCGGGTACAATACTTTGTATCCTGTTCCGTACACGTGGGCATGGTAGTCTATGAAGTTCATTTTTTCCATTTTAAGAATTAAACACAAAGTAACAAAGGTCACAAAGGTTCACGAAGTATATTTGTAGTATGATTAAAGCACAAGCTCTTCGAAAAGGAGACACTATAGGGTTGATAGCCCCTGCATCGAAGCCGCAGAAGCAGGAGAAGATCGATGGCAGCGTTCGGTATTTCGAGTCGCTTGGGTATCGCGTCGCGCTCGGGAAATCTATCGAGAAAGAGTACGGCTACCTTGCAGGGACGGATAAAGAACGTACAGACGATATTCACAGCATGTTCCGTGATAAAAAAGTGAAGGCGATGTTCTTTCTACGCGGTGGGTATGGGACAATGCGCCTTCTTCCCCATCTCTACTATGACCTGATAAAACGTAATCCGAAGATAATCGTCGGGTACAGCGATGCTACGTCACTCTTTCTTGCTATCCATAAAATGACAGGTCTCGCCTCATGCTTTTTCGGACCAATGCCGGGCGTTGATATCTGGAATGGCTTTGATTCGTTCGCTGAAGAATGTATGTGGCGAGCATTGACCTCTACAAAACCATTTGGTGAACTACCGATGGATAAGACCGAAGGTCTTCCGCTCGTAAAAAACAGGAAGGAAGTCGTTGAAGGTCGGCTCTATTGCGGCAATATGACCGTCTTTTCATCGGTGATGGGCACACCGTATATGCCATCGCTCAAGAACAGAGTATTCCTTTTCGAGGATGTTACTGAAGCCCCTTACCGTATTGACCGCTACTTCGCACAGCTTGCGGCAAACGGTGCATTATCATCAGCCAAGGCAATCCTCCTCGGTCAGTTCTCCGACTGCGACGAACCCGACAAAACAAAACCAACTCTTACCACCGAACAAGCGATTAAAGATCATCTCGGAAAACTATCAATACCAGTCTTAACTAATCTGCCTTTTGGTCATGTACCGAGACAATGGACATTACCGATGGGGGTGAGGGTAAAAGTTGAAGGGAAGAAAGTTACTATTATCGAAAGTGTGTTGCGATAGAGATTGTGTCATTGCGAGGAACGACCGACGGGAGTGACGAAGCAATCTAAACTATTGATGATAACACAACTATCAACATTGTAGATTGCTTCGTCGGGCTAAAGCCACTCCTCGCAATTACACACTTAACCAGAATTCGTATTAAACTTCCTGCCCCGCAGCCCAGCCGCTAGACCATGCCCATTGGAAGTTATAGCCGCCGAGCCAGCCGGTGACGTCGACCGCCTCGCCGATCGCGTACAGGCCGGGGAGGCGGTGTGAGAGGGTCGGGGACACCCTTCAAGCGTGCAATTCATGCAACTTCTGCACTCTCAAAATAGTAGACGGGGACACCCTTCAAGCGTGCAA
>JAYUZC010000104.1:0-2546 GCA_043752045.1 Bacteroidota bacterium
CATTGCACCGCCGAAACCGATAACTGCCCAAAGTAATTTAGTCCCGAGCTTTCCTGTCATTGGGTTGTGAGCGAGGAAGAACCCCATTGCAAGCGCACCGATAGATGGTGCAGTGCGAAGTATGCCAAGACCCATCGGTCCGACATTCAAGATGTCTTGTGCAAAGACAGGCAGCAAGGCGACTGCACCTCCGAAAAGAACAGCGAACATATCTAATGCTATAGGTGCAAGAACAAGCTGATTGCCTTTGACAAATCGCCATCCTTCAAAGAAACTCGTCTTAAAACTTTCGCGCTGGTCTTTTTTATCAATAGCATAGCTTGGTACTTTAAGCATAAGTACGAGGGATACTCCGAGTATGATAGTCGCAAGTAAGAATGTAGTTGGCGCATCTGAAAAGCCAAAGACAAGTCCACCAATTGCAGGACCGATGATATTCCCTAACTGCCATGTTGAAGAATTAAAAGCCGTGCTTTGTGGAAGTTTATCACGAGGCACAAGCTGAACTGCAAGTGCCATGATCGCCGGTCCGGCAAAGCCACGACCACATCCTTGAATAATGACAACGCCATAGATAATTGCTATTGCAACGCTCTGGTCAAGCGTTGACATACTGAACGCAGTTACTACAAGAACAACAGTAGAGATAAATAGCGCGGAGAATGCCCATTTGATGATAGTTCGCCTATCATGTCTATCAGCAAAGTGTCCGCCGAAGGGAGTGATAAGCAAGGCAGGGAGTGCTTCGCAGAGACCGACTATGCCAAGCGTAAGCGGATCTTTGGTCATGTCATAGAGAATCCATCCTATGACTATAAACTGCATTTCTAAACCAACAAAAATAAGAAACCTCGACGACAGAAAATTCCTGTAGTCTCTTATACGTAGGAGTTCGTAGGGGGAGTTAGGTTTCATCCCATTCTCCGCATATCTGCCATTACCTCCATCATATCACGCGGCAAATCTGTTGACCACTCCATCAAATCACCTGAGCGGGGATGGTGGAGTCGGAGTGTTTTTGCATGGAGCGCTTGACGTGGCATCTCGATGAGTAAGTTATCTACCCATTGTTTGAATTTTGGTATATCCTGTCTGTTTACAGCTATCGCTCTACCGCCGTATGTAGCATCACCAAAGACAGGATGACCAATATGCTGCATGTGTACGCGAATCTGGTGCGTCCTACCTGTTTTGAGCTTTAGCTCGATAAGAGAGAATCCTGCAAATTCCTCAATAGCTATATAATCAGTGATAGCATGTTTGCCGTTCTCACTGACCACAGTAAACTTTTTTCTATCTTTTGAATGCCTGCCGATGAAATTCTCTATTTTCCCAAATCTTTCTTTCGGATTTCCCCAACAAATTGCATTATAGATGCGGTGAGCTGAATGGGTAAAGAACTGCTTGGCAAGAACACGATGTGCCTGAGCATTTTTTGCTACGACAAGCAGCCCTGATGTATCCTTATCAAGCCGATGGACAATACCGGGGCGGTCTTCTTCTCCCGTGAGGTCGCTAATGTTATCAATGTGATGGAGTAGGGCATTGACAAGAGTGCCCTTGTTCGTCCCAAGAGTCGGGTGAACGAGCATCCCAGCCGGCTTATTGATGATGAGAATGTCTTCGTCCTCAAATACAATGTCAAGCGGAATATCTTCTGCCTGCGCTTTCATTCTCGGCGCATGAGGAATGCGGACTACTATCTCATCATTACCTTTGATCTTGTAGGAGGGGCGGTCTAAGACAGAGCCATTAATTGTGATAAGTCCGGCTTCGATGCCATGCTGGACTTTTGTGCGAGAAGTATTCGCAATTACATGAGACAGGTACTGGTCAATACGTTCAGGAGTTTCGCCCTTCGGGACGGTCAGATTGACTATTCGATGAGGGGCATCTTCTGCTTCCTCATCGTCAAGCTCTTCGAGTTCGGGGTCTATATCGAGTTCTTCGTTAGTCAACAGTAGGTGAATTGAATAGTTTACTAACTATTGTTCAGCTACTTTCGTCGCTGTTATGGTGCTTTCTATTGCGGAAGGTTGCTTCTTTGTCAGAAGGGTGATAGCAAGGATGGTAACACCAATGCTGACAGCACTATCTGCTACATTGAAGATTGGCCACCAATTTTCTTTATAACCGAAATCAATAAAATCTACGACTCTTCCGTGAAAGAGAGCTTCTTCGCCGTAGAGTACTCCATAAAAACACCTGTCGATCAAGTTGCCTATTGCTCCACCTAAGATGAGCACTAAACCAACCGTTTCCCATTTTGAAAGAACATTGATCTTCCGTTTTAGATAGATGAATATTCCTATTGAAGCGATAACCGAGAAAAGCGAGAAGAATACTTTCATACCGGGGATATGGATGCCGAATGCTATCCCGGGATTCTCGATATAGGTCATCCTAAAAATATCACCGATCATGTTCGTTGAGTATCCGTAAGGATATCCTTCAATACCAAGAAATGGTACACCTTTAATGAGTAGCTTTGTCACTTGGTCAACGATGACAATGCCGACGGCAAGCCAAACTATTTTTAGGGTTGG
>JAYUZC010000105.1:0-2532 GCA_043752045.1 Bacteroidota bacterium
ACTTAACTTACTCTGTACAAACGACCTATGAAACAATTGCAACAACTTGGTCTTTTAGCCGTGCTAGTTCTGATTCCGACACTTGCATCGGCACTCCCACGGTTTGCTCTTTGGCGTGGCGAGGCAAACTGCCTAAGCTGTCATGTGAACCCAACAGGCGGCGGTATACGTAACGCCGGCGGTGAAACCTTCTCCAAAAATATCCTTTCGATGTGGAAGCGGAGTGATAAGTTTAGCGGGGAAATATCAGATGGCATTCGTATTGGTACTGATACCCGTATGCAATTCCTAAGCTTTTCGCAGACATTTCCTGTAACTACTGTAACAACTGTAGGATCTGATACAGTACGAACAACGAAAGACAGTACCATATCTAATAGTAGTTATCATGCAATGAATGCTTCTATCTATTTAAATGCTTCATTGACCCCTTCGCTCGATGCTTACATTAAGTTTGACCCTCTTGCTAATAAGTTTGAGGGTTTTGGCTTACTGCAATTAGTATCGGACGCAAATGATATCATTGATGCAAGCGATGCTGTTGGTAATGTCTATGTAAAGATGGGTGCATTTCTGCCTGCATTTGGTATTCGTTTTGATGATCATACAGCGTATGTAAGAGGTGGCAATCGCGGATTATCGAACTTCGGCGGCGCGGGTTCTTTCTGGACTGAAGGATACCGTGATGTCGGTGGGGAAGTCGGAGCAACGTTCTTTAACCATATCGGCGCACAAGTTGGTATCTATAACGGCTCGGAGGCGCAGCCCGGCTCGAACTTTGCATTCCAAGAGCATGATATCGCATTGGCACTCCGTTTAACCGCCTCTGCGCAGATCATCGAAGATGCACTGTCGGCTGAAGTAGGGTACTCGATGTACTCTCATCCAAGAAAATCATTTCAGACAGGAGAAGCCGAAAACCTATCCCTTTCGGCTATTCATTTAGGTATTCGCGGTGGACCTGTAACACTGCTTGCAGAAATAGATAATGGAGAGAATGTATATAGCGCAGGCAAGTTTTCTTATTTACCTAAAATGTCTGCCCTTACAACAGAATTAGGAGTTAATATCACCCCCGGACTGACCGGTATTCTCCGTTATGAGACATACAAAGATGAAGATGCGGCAGGAAATATCGGTACAGAGGTCAAAAATCGCATTACATTTGGTGCACAGTGGTTTCCATTCCGCATGATCGAGATTCGTCCGGAATATAGAATGGCAAAAGTTGAGGTGCATGAGGGTACAGTGGTCAATAGTATCACCGAAAATACCTTCTTGATGCAAATGCATCTGTTTTTCTAAAAGAATGAAGCAAGAAATAGAAATAAACGGCGGAAAATCAGTACTTGAGGGCGGAATTCCGCCGGTATCATCTAAAAATGAAAACTCATACCTCGTGACTACCGATAACGGTACTCACGAGGTATTTGTGCTTCTAGACGGAAGGCTATCTGACGGAAACTCGCTTGACGGGCTTGAAGTGAATGTATCATCTGAACGCAACGCTCTGATAGCAAGATACTTCTCGAAGATCGGGTCGAATGGTGGCGGAGTAGGCAAGGCGCATCTTGTCATTAAAGCTCCAATGCCGGGACTTGTAAAAAGTATCTTTGTTAAGGTTGGTGACGAAGTAACCAAAACTACACAGGTCTTAATCCTCGAAGCGATGAAGATGGAGAACTCCATTCACGCGCCAGGCAACGGGACAGTAACCGCTATCAAGACGGAGATAGGCAAAAATGTTGAGAAGAACCAGATACTAATCGAGCTTAAGTGACGAAATTCAAGACTTTACATAATATATCTTATAGACATATTATTTACTGTTTAATGTATTGAGTTTCTGGTCAATTGAGCGCTGTAGGCGGTTCAGCGAGTCTATCTTGGTGCGTATATCCCGTTCAAAATCATTGGTATTCCAATACCCTCTATCCTCAAAATAACTGCTTACGAGGAAATTATGCTTGAGTGCTTCTGTCACTTCTACGCCATTTCCTGCAGCCATAGAAAGTTTGTGTATCGTTTCGTTAAGCTCTGACATGGTTAGTTGTACGTTTCCCGTAACAGCTAATAGTCTATTATAAAGCTCTTCGTCATTAAGTAACTTGCCAATGCTGCCTTTGCCTGACTTGATTTGTGAAGTTACCTCGGTTAAGTTTGAAACGGTCTGTTTTAAGGAGTCCGTTAGCTGTGTGACGGAGTTTAATGTGCCAGCAGCTGAAGAATTTACGGTATTTACGGTCCTAGTTGTAGCAGCTATCATTGCTGTTAACGATCGGTAGAGTTCAGGATCGTTCATTAACTTTGCTATTGACCCATCGCCGGTACGCATAGACTTGATCAGCTCAGTTGTCTCTTTAAGCATTACACTTGCATCGGTGACAGTTGATGTCACATTGCTGATGATACTGCTGAGTTCAAATGGAGAGACACCTCTCAATGTATCACCTATGGTCAATTTTTGCGTTGTCTGATTTCCTCCACTAATCGTAACAATCTTATTCCCTACAAGTCCATCAGTAACAATCT
>JAYUZC010000106.1:0-2530 GCA_043752045.1 Bacteroidota bacterium
TGCCTCTAATACGTGTATCTTATCAGATTTATTTAGAAACGTGAATGCTGTGGGAAACGGCAAACTTTCTTTGTAAAGTTTGCTTTCATCTTTGGTTAATTGCAAGAAATAGTATGACTCCATTTCGTCGGTTAAACGGTTGATAATTTGATCAACTTGCATTTTCGCACTACGGATTGTAAGCGTGTGTGGCTTGGATATGATACTGGATAGTCGAGCCACATCTTTTGCTGTATAATCGAAACCAGCTTTTAAGAGGTCGCTTTCTATTTCTTTAAAGGTCTCTAAATTTTCAGGTGCGTATTCAACCTCTTTGTGCTCGATCATCTCTCTATGTGCTTCAAAAACAGCGTCTGTCATATTACGCGCAATAGATGTAAATAGTGACGGATCATATCTCTTCATAATATCATAAAGGGTTAGTAATTCCCCTTCAAATATACCATTTAAACGAGTTATAGGCACAATTACAGTGCCATTTTCTTGGTTATTCATAGCTGTAAATAGATGTGCCTACTGGACGTAGGCGGGTGGAAGAACTTTAAATTTTACCGTCTATGAAATACGTGCCATGAAGTTTCGGAGACAATGCCGAAAACGACAAAAATTCGCGCACGTATTTCAAATTAAGACACTACCCAATTTTTGCCCACCTTCGTATTCTGTCATCTGACTGTAGCTCCTGGAATTCGTAATTATCACATACGAACTGTATCCATTCGTGTTTTATCCAAGACCTATCGGGCTTCCTTGAGCGGTAAAGGAAATATTCCGTGAACTTCATGGTGCAAAGATACGAAGAGAGGTCACCCCCTTACGACAACTTACTCCCTATCAGCGTCATGAACTCTTGACGGGTTCTGGTTTCTTTGAATGTACCGAGCATTGCGCTGGCTGTGGTGGCGGAGTTCTGTTTCTCGACGCCGCGCATCATCATGCACATGTGCCGTGCTTCGGTCACGACGGCAACTCCCAGCGGATCGAGATGCTCCATTAGTGTATCGGCTATTTGTCTGGTCATGCGCTCCTGAACCTGCAACCTTCGTGCAAATACTTCCACGATACGCGGTATCTTCGAGAGACCTACGATTTTCCCGTTCGGGATGTATGCAATATGCGCCTTGCCATAGAACGGCAGCATGTGATGTTCGCACATCGAGAAGAAGTCAATGTCTTTTACGATGACCATCTCGTCGTATGCTTCGTCGAAGATAGCACCGTTGAGCACTTTCTCGATATCCATCTCATATCCGCTCGTGAGGTAGCGCATCGCCTTCGCGACGCGGTGTGGCGTACGGATAAGTCCGGCGCGCTCGGGGTCTTCGCCAATCTCAACTAGAAGCGAACGCGTAAGAGCGCGAAGCGCGGGGTCGGATTCCGATCCTTCTTTCGAGTACGGCATCTCATCTGCGCCATATTCAAGTTCGCTAAGTTCTGCAAGCGAAAGTCCGCTCGCTCCTTCTTCCATTCTTCCGGGTAATGTCGTAACTGGTGTCATATACTATATTACATACGTATCAATTTCTATCTCATCACGCTGCGCGTGTTTTGCATCGTCGTTGTATCTCGGAATAGAACCAACAGGTTCGCCAAGATACTCGACGAAGTTATTATCACTCTCAAAAACTTTTATAGAATGCAGTTTGCCTTCGGTTATCTTTGGTGCAAGTATCTGCCAAAAAACAATGGCGATGTTCTCCGCAGTTGGGATAATGCCGCGAAGCTCTTCGACATCATAGTTAAGATGTTTATGGTCAACCTTATCAAGGATAAGCTCGTCAATGAATGCGGCAAGCTTCTTGAGGTCTATGACATAGCCCGTCAGCGGATCGGGGATACCCGCTACCGTTACTTCGATGGTATAATTATGCCCATGCCCGCGAGGGTTATTGCATTTGTCAAAGATAGCATCGTTGCGCTCGTTGGAGAACGTCGGATTATAGAGGCGGTGCGCCGCCGAGAAATGCGCTTTGCGGGTTACGTAGATCATATAGTCTTTTTCTTATTACAAGCAAAACTACGCTTCGGATTCTGTCAGGTCGCGTAAAAGTGCGGCTCTGGTATCAGATGATAACGCTACCTCGAAAGAATAATTCGGATGTGTACAGATTAGCGACACCGTTTGTTTCGGGTCAGCAAATGCCGTAACAGCTTCTTCATCCAATCGCCATTTCAAGTACTGGACTGCGCTGATGCGGTCGTCCTCTGCTTGTCCTTCATCGAATGTTGCGAGGAAGCATCTATCGCCAATAGCAACGAAGAAGCTATCTTTATTGAGGCCGACAAGCGAATCAAGCACGGGCTTTATAAGCGCAGGGTCGTTAATATCAATAAGCAGCGTCGCCGAGAGTTCGTTCGTCCCGGGTACGAGTACATTATATGCTTCGACTTCATGCTTCATCGCCTCGTCAGTGATGATGCGCTCGACGCGAATCATTTCCTGAATCTGGAAGAGGACGGAGTTGCGATTCTCGAAGACAAGCGTCATCTTATCACCAAGATGGATACGGCGTACCTTCTTCTGATTAAT
>JAYUZC010000107.1:0-2529 GCA_043752045.1 Bacteroidota bacterium
CTGAAACGGCGCGAACCTAAATTCTACGCTCGTTCCGATAGTAGTATATCCTCCGATAATGGTGCTTGTCCCGGGATTGGAAACAAGAAGTGAACGTGCCGGCCAGCCACGAAAGGATGTTAAACCGCCGCCGAGAAATTTTCTTGTGGTCGGGACATCTCGGTTTGCAGCTGTATCATTGAGTAATATTTGACCGAAAAATATACGCCCCGCTATTGTAGAAGTGGTACTGAAGACAGGAAGAAAACCACGCAATTGAAGCGCATACTTCCAATACGAAGCACTCGGCAGATCAGAATTGAGTATAGCTGCAAGTAACGGGAAACCTCTTTCTATCGAAGCTGAGAGTGAACTTCCTTTGGATGGATTAAATATGTCATTTGTCCCATCAAGTGTATAATCAACAGCAGCTATAAAGTTTAGCTGTGGGTCTTTTGATATTTGCAAAAAATCAGCCGTGAGTGATGTGTCAAGTATTTCGCTTGAGACACGTTCTAATGAAATTCCCACGCCGATAGATGAACGATACTCCGGTATCCGGAAGAGATCAGAACGAGTGTTGAACGAAAGCGACTGTGCATTAATGTCTAACTGTAGAGTATCTGTTTCTTTCTCAAACTGTGCAAAACGTGATACTACTGCGCTAATTTGTAACGGAAGATCAATTCCGAAGACGTATGGTAATCCAAGCGAGAGATTTATATCATACGATGTCTGATTTGTCGGAAAGATCTGATAACTCGTGGAAAAAGACAGATTTTCTGCTCCGCGAAATATATTGCGGTTATTATACGCTCCTTTCAGACTGACTGCCGTCCCAATCGTACCCGATGAAACAGCGACACCGACTGCAACATCGGCTGTCGGACGCATACGTAAACTCACAATCACCGGAAGCGCCATTCCATCACGTTTTGATTCAGGGATACCAGCGACCCCCGAGGTATCAATACCAATACGTGCTACATCAAAAGTACCGAGCTGATAGAGGTTTAATTCAGACTTTGTTATCTTTGAGTTTTGAAACCACTCACCCTTTTCAAATGTAAGTTGGCGGCGTATCGTACTTTCTGCAACCACATTAGATATGTCCGACCCTTCTTCAAAAACAATTCGAATATCACCGATCTTATACCGGTTGCCGGTTATGAACTGAATCGTAACAAACACCCGTTCGCTTCCTATTTGACGGTCCACAAATACAGAGTCGCGCGTAAAGAATGGATACCCGTTTTCTTCAAGGAATGTTTCTACTCGGAGATATTCTTCTTTCACGTCTGCTCCGTCATAAGGAGTATTGAGTTCGATACCAATTTCACTGGTTGCTTTATCTAATAACTCCGGCGGGAGATTTTCTAAACCTTCAAATGTAAATCCGCCGACATTGAATCGTTTACCTTCAGAAACAATAAATTCGACCGTTGTTCCAATTTTAGGAAAATCCTCTTTTTCTTCGGCAGGAAGCAAGCGGTTGCGTTCATTGGCCTGCTGCCACTCTTCGATCGTTGATGAGTCATCGAGTAACTTATAGGTTACTTTTGCTTCAAGGTATCCTTTTTCGCGGTAGAGTAGATAGATTGTTTCAGTATCACGAGCGATCATTGCTTTATCAACTAACTGCTCGGGGAGTCCGATACTGCTATTGAGTGAATTGAGCAGACCGTCAAGCCAGTTACGTGTTTTTGTTGCAAGCAACGGGAGAATAGCAAGAGTCTCGATATTCTCATTACCTGATATTTCTACATCGGCAATGATTCGCAGACGATTCTTGAACGGATCGTTCGTGCGGGCACTAAAACCGGTGACTTGGGAATAGCCGAGAGATGTGAAAACCAGACCGACCAAACAAAAAAACAAACGAAGAAGTACGGGCGACGGAATACGTACGCGAGAACGTGTATTCTGCCAAACGTGCCTCATCCGGATCAATATTCGTTCAACTCGTCATCATAGTAAAACTCATCGTCCTCGGTCGAGTAGTCGGGCCATACTTCTTGGATGGATTCATAGATCTCATCCTCGTCCTCGATCTCGAGAAGGTTTTTTACAACTGCAGGTGGGGCGCCTATACGGTCGCAATAATCAATTAACTCACCCTTTGTAGCTGGCCAAGGCGCATCTTCCAAAAATTGAATGAGTTCAGGTGTCCAAAGCATACGTCTTTAAATTATTCGTTAGTTTATTCTGTTCTTATGCGAAGTTAGGTAAATTTCGGAACATTGGTTCCGATTTGGGGAAAATTAATCTCGCAAGCGCGGATCCAACGCATCGCGAAGACCATCGCCGATAAGATTGTAACACAATACTGATATAAAAATTGCAAGTCCGGGAAATACTGCAAGCCACCATGCCGTGATATTTCCACGCGCATCAGAGAGCACACTCCCCCACGTAACGGTCGTTGGCGGCACGCCAAACCCCAGGAACGATAAGCTCGCCTCGATGAGAATTGCGCTCGCTATACCAAATGCTGCCGTTACTAAAACCGGCGCAAGCGCGTTCGGCAGAACGTGACGGAAGATGATGCGT
>JAYUZC010000108.1:0-2527 GCA_043752045.1 Bacteroidota bacterium
TATTGCGACGGAGTTTTCACTAGCTCCAATCCGCGAACGTCTTGCAGAGCTTCTTGGAATGAATCTTGAATTCGCGAATGATTGCATCGGCGATGAAGCAACATCAAAAGCAAATGCACTGAAAGACGGCGAAGTACTTCTCTTAGAAAACCTTCGCTTCCATAAAGAAGAAGAAAAGAACGACGCAGAATTCTCTAAAGCACTTGCATCACTTGCTGAGGTTTATATTGATGATGCATTTGGCGCGGCGCATCGTGCTCATGCTTCTATCGAAGGTATAACTCATCACCTTCCGGTAAAAGCGGCAGGGTTACTTTTAGAAAAAGAACTCAACTATCTCGGAGGGGCAGTTGCCAACCCCCGCCGTCCGTTCGTTGCGATAATCGGCGGAGCAAAAATTAGCGGGAAGATCGATGTCGTTAAAAGTTTGCTTGATAAAGCCGATGCAGTGCTTATCGGCGGTGGCATGATGTACACATTCTACAAAGCGAGTGGACTTGAAATAGGGAAGTCTCTCTGTGAAGATGACAAGGTTGATCTTGCCCGTGAACTGATGGCTAATGCTGAAACCGAAGGCAAGCGTCTCGTCCTCCCGACCGATACAGTTATTGCCGACGCATTTAACAACGATGCTAATAGAAGCACGGTATCAACAGCTGCAATACCCGAAG
Source organism: Bacteroidota bacterium (assembly GCA_043752045.1). Taxonomy (GTDB): domain Bacteria; phylum Bacteroidota; class Ignavibacteria; order Palsa-1295; family Palsa-1295; genus DATDEW01. The sequence continues at coordinate 672 of JAYUZC010000108.1, forward strand.
GGTGGCTGGGTATGGATATTGGACCTGATTCGACAGAGATGTTTACGGACTATATCCTGAATGCAAACACGATTGTTTGGAACGGTCCGATGGGTGTCTTCGAGATGTCGAACTTCTCGAAAGGTACATTCGCCATTGCCGAAGCACTTGCGAAAGCAACAGAGCGTGGAGCCACAACTATCGTCGGCGGTGGTGATAGCGTAGCGGCTATCGAGCAAACTGGACTTGCCGAAAAGATGAGCCACGTCTCAACAGGCGGTGGCGCAAGCTTAGAATTCCTCGAAGGAAAAGTATTGCCCGGCGTTGCTGCCTTAGAAACTGCGTAATGCCGCTTTTAGCAGTGATTCAACTTTCTTCGCAGCTTCTGCGTCGTTTTTCATAACGCTACGGATAGCTTTTTCGCCGTCGGCTCGTGAGTAGCCAAGCGCCATAAGGGCAGAAAGTGCTTCATGTCGTACTTGTGCCGTGCGGCCATCGGCACTTGAAATGTTATCAGGGATAAATTCATCTTTCAAGAGTTTATCGCGAAGCTCGACGATAAGCCGCTCGGCGGTTTTCTTGCCGACACCGGGGATGCCTTTTAATGCGATAAGGTCGCCTGTTCGCAGAGCTTCCTTGAGGTCATGGACTCCGATAGCAGACACGATAGTGAGACCTGTCTTGGGACCAATACCGCTAACGGAAATAATCTGGTCGAAGAGCTGGCGTTCGCCGGTGCTTGAAAAGCCGTAAAGTGTGTGAGAATCCTCACGAATAATAAGCCGTGTAAAGACCTTATACTGCTTCCCTGCAAGCGGCGCATCGTTATAAGCGGCTTGCGTACAAAGTATCTCGTAGCCCACACCTGCAGACTCGATGGTGAGCCGAAATGGCTCCTTATGGACTAATTCACCGTTGATATGACTTATCATCTACCATACAAACCGTATATTTGTATTCAAAATTACCAATTTCATAAAAATTCGTGCCAAAGAACTGAAAACCGCTTCACTCAAAATATGTCCTTACAGGTGAGCTTGGCAAAACCGATACTACGATTATCACGCTTGAGAACGGGCTTCGCGTCATCAACGAAAAGGTTGAAGGTGCGACATCTGCTTGTATCGGGCTCTGGGTTGAAGTCGGCTCAAAGCATGAGACCGATAACGTAGCCGGTATTTCCCATTTCATAGAACACGTCGTCTTCAAAGGTACAAAGAACCGCACGATGTTCGAGATCATGAGCACGATCGAGACGCATGGCGGGATGCTCAATGCCTACACTACAAAAGAGCATACATGCTATTATGCCTGGAGCCGTCCGAAATTCTTGGAAGAGTCACTTGCGATTCTCTCCGACCTTGTCTTTCATCCGAATTTCTCCGATAGAGACATTAAGCGCGAAAAGGGAGTCATCATCGAGGAGATACATGGTTTAGATGATGAAGCTGACGAGATGCTCTTTGACCTCTTTGAAAAAGAGATATTTTCTGATTCATCACTTGCGCTCCCTGTTATCGGCACTGAAAAGAGTATCACCTCTCTGAGAAAAAAAGACATTGTCGCTTTCCATGAGAAATACTACTCGCCGCAGAATGTCATTGCTGTATTTACAGGTAACCTTACTAATGCGGAAGTTGGCAGATTGGCGAAGAAGTATCTCTCAAAAGGTAAAGGGAAGAAAGTTGCTTCCGAGCAAACATTTGCTCAATCAACGGAAATAGGTCAGAAGAAAGTAATCATCGGGAAGACAGGACTTTCACAGTCTCATATTATTATCGGTAAGGCAGCCCCTGGCTATGACTCACCTGACTTTGTTGCCTATAGCGCTCTTATCACATTGCTTGGTGTCGGTATGTCAAGCCGTTTGAATCTTC
>JAYUZC010000109.1:0-6592 GCA_043752045.1 Bacteroidota bacterium
GCTCAAAGCGCATTCAACTATCAGAAGCGAGTTGATGCGAAAGAAGAAGTTGTTGTTGGTGTCAATCAATTTACCGAAAACGAGACGATAGAGCCGGACACCTTAAAGATAGATCCTATCCTGGAAAAGGAACAAGTCGAGAGAGTCCGTTCATTGCGAGAAAGAAGAGATAACTCAAAAACGTCAGCTTCGCTTGAATCGGTAAAGAATGCAGCAACAAGTGGAGAAAACCTTATGCCTCATATTATTACTGCAGTTGAAAGCAAAGCAACCCTCGGTGAGATAGCGGATACACTGCGTAGCGTCTTTGGGGAATTTCAAGGATAACTACATCCACCATTTCAAATCTATCTCGCTAAAGACCCCATCTCTTGTTTGAGCTAATTCGAGAAGCTCCTTATCTTGTTCGTCTGGTGCAGTGCCGTCGAGTGTACGTTCGGCAAGATCGAGGAGTTGTGTCAGGACTCGTGAGTGGTCATGGAATCTCTCTCGGGAATAATCAGGTGCTCCCTTTGTAGTGATAATAAATTGCCAATCGCTTGCTTCAAGTAATAATAGTTGACGCGCAGATTGTTGAAAGACTTTCTCGATGAAGTCAGTCTTTTCATGAATCTTATATCTGTGTAGCAGTTCAAGAAATCGTTCTTCAGCAGGGTAGATATGATCCCACATCCAGGCAACTTCCTGATTGCTCCATACAAAATGTCCGCCTCCTTCGCCCCACGAACCCTCAGGTAGACCGATAACTTCTATGGGTTCTTTACGCTCGTCAAGATATTCAGAGCAGTTTGTTAGTGATACTTCTCTATCACCACTAAGCTTCTCAAATACTTTTCCGATAAACTCTGGTCCTTCAAACCACCAATGACCGAAAAGCTCCGTATCAAACGGTGAGCAAACAATGCCGCTGTATCCTTTTTTCTGTTTATGTTCTGCTAAAGTTCGTTTGACGATCTTCACAAAGTCTTCGGCATGTTCATCAATGCACGATGTTGTTGCCGACGGGTCATACACTTTTTTCTGACCGAGATCGATCTTTGGACTTGTTACTGCCCAATACCGCAAACCCGACTTGTGATGCTTCTTATGGAATTCAAGATAGTTTGGGTTGCCGGGGTATCCAATTTCACCAGACCAAACTTGCTCTGATGTATTCCTATCACGCGAGAAAACAATAGGTGGCTTACCTGTTAGTTCACGTGTGGTTGACTTGACAACATATATATCAGAGAGTGATCTGTCTTCATGGGTGAAGTAGTTTACTTTCATTTCTTCCCACTCATTTTCAGAAATAAGTTCGTTCTTGAACATATCAAAGAGTTGAAAGTAGGTACCGAGCGCAGTGCCGCCTTTTGTCAAACTTCCTTCAACCACAAAATATTCTAATCCGAACTCGGATAATATCTCTTCGATACCAGCTCTGTCGAATGAACGCTGACGAAACTCGGCCGGACCAACCGTCGGTGACCAATCATATCTCGGTCGATAACCGCATTCGGGTAGCCATATCCCACGAGGGCGCTTTCCAAAATACTTTTGGTGTGTTGCAATACCAAGCTGAACCTGTGCTCTGATATTTGCATCTTCAAGAAGAAGCGGGAAGTAGCCATGTGTTGCGCCACTTGTCATCGCATCGAGTGTACCGTTATCAACGAAGTGCTTGAATGCGCTGATAATACCAGAGTTGATATCGTACAAGAACTCACGCTTTAACTCGGAATAGAACTCCTTCCAATAAAGTGCGAGTGGACGAAGATGCATCTCGTCGTTCTCGAAGAAATAGGTATAATCTTTTTCTGCGAGATCTATCTTCTCGTTGCAATAATCGATGAATAATCCCGGGAAATCTTTATCAGCAAGCTGCTCGAGAAGTATAGGTGTAAAATCTATGGAGAGCTTTGCCGGAATTTTGTCCTTTTCGAGTTTTGTCAGAATGCGTAGGAGCGGCATATAGCACTCGGCAACTGCCTCCATTAACCAATCCGACCCATGTGGCCATTTGCCATGACGCAGGACGTAGGGCAGGTGAGAGTGCAGAACGAATGTAAAATATCCGAGCTTCGGCGCCATTGACAATGAATCTGACGAAAGTGAAAATTGGGAAATACTAACACCAAACCCCGAAGAAAAGAAAAGTCATCTTTCGGTAATTTCTCGGAACACGGGGCGAATCCTCTGCGTTTAATAGCCCTCATTCCTGAGTAGCTCAGTTGGTTAGAGCATCTGACTGTTAATCAGAGGGTCGTAGGTTCAAGTCCTACCTCAGGAGCCAATCCGAAAACAAGACCGCCGCTCGGCGGTTTTTGTATTTTTGCAGAATGCTCTATCGGCTCGCCATATGTTTTGCCTTTCTTCTGCCATCAATATCGTTTGGGCAGTTCGTCGATACGATTGAAAAACATCCTCCCCAGAACTTCGACGAAAAGCTCTTTTTCTCTATCAATCATTGGGGCGATGATGCACCTAGTCTTGACGGACCGATGAAGTTTGTAACCAATACGGCATTTATACCTATTGCCGCTGTGCCGCTTGGCTTATACGGAGGAGGGTGGTTAAGTGATGACAAAGAACTTGCAGTAGCCGGGTTTTCTATTGGTGCTGGACTTGCAACAAGTACTCTTCTTGGCGAAGTGATAATGAAGAATATCATTCGCCGCGCAAGACCGTATCATGTTATTGAAGGTACTCGCCTTATTACCGAAGGGGCTCATGGTTTTTCTTTCCCGTCGGGACATTCATCATCGAGTGTAGGGCTTGCAACTGGCTTATCGCTCCACTTTCCAAAATGGTATGTTATTATACCGTCGTATCTATATGCTACTGCGGTAATGTTATCGCGACCATATCTCGGTGCTCATTACCCGTCAGACCTATTAGCAGGAGCTGTGCTTGGTGCGCTATGCCAAGTACTGTTTTACGAACTTGAAAAGAACTATAAAGATAAATGGAAGATATTTCCGGGAAATAGTGGTAATGCTGCCGAGCAATCTACCATCAAGATAGGATACAACTTCCCCCTACGCTAATTGTCTTTTGACCGCTCCAAAAACATCATCAACGTTCAGATACTCTAAGCAGAAATATTCTTTATTAATACACGTCCCGCGGAAGTAGCATTGGCAGGGTTTAGAGGGTTCGATGATCTCACCGAGTCCATAGACATCACCAAACTCAAACTTATTGAAGATGTTGTTAATGACAACAACTCGTTTCTCAAGAGCCATGGCGATATGAAATGCCATTGTCACACCGCTTACAATCAAAGAACACTTATTAACTAAGGATATAAAATCCTTCAAAGGGAAAGTCCCTATGTATTGTGCTGTGCCTTCTGAAAGAGTTGCTATTTCTTTATTGCGTGGTTCTTCGTCAGGTCCGCCGAGGAGAACTACATTATACCCAGCAGTGCTTAACTTTTTACAAAGCTCCGCCCAACGTTCAACTGACCAAAGACGTGATGTCCACCTGATGCCCGCTCCGGTGTTAAGCCCGATAAGAGGTCTTGAAGTATCAAGTCCTGCAAAGGTCTTATCTTCAGGTGCATCTATGATGTACTTATCATTATCAAACTTGTAGCCACATATCTCGAACATCTCATCGGGGTATGACCTTGTGTTCGATTTGCTTATATCATCAAAGACTCCCGTTAAGTACTTCGCTTCTGCGTTGCTGTTGGCAGGTTTTGTTATGCCAAGTGATTCATCAAGAAGGTATCCTTCCTTCTTTGCGGCATTAATGCGATTGGCTAATCCGCAGGCGAAGTGGTCTTTATCAAGATTGATTAACCTTGAGAATGCTACTGATGACAGCAACTCTAAACTCTCCGTGCTCCATTTGAGTATCTTATCTACTTTCGTCTTTGGGACTAATTCCGGAGTGTAGGTCAGCCACCAGATTCTTGCAGTAGGATGATCTGCTTTCAAACGGTGCAGCAATGGTGTAGTCCTAAGTACATCACCTGCTGCGCCGAGTTTAATGATAAGAATATTTTCTGTCACCTTATCATAGTACTCGCAGCCATCGCAGTGAACCCCATGCTCCTTATGCGGAGTGCATGGGATATCACCTCTAAAATGTCTGCAGTCAGTATGTATCAGCATTTATCTTCTGGCTGATGGCTCGCGTCTTACGCCTGGGCGTTTATCACGTATATATCCGGCTTCCAATGTCTTGCCGCTATTCTTAACGATCATCTCACCAAGTAATCCTAATGAGATAAGCTGAACTCCGACAAGTATCAAGAGGACTCCTAATAGTAGTATCGGACGGTTCGAGAGTTGTATTCCGCCGAACCACTCGATCGTAACGTAGGTGTTGATACCCAGCCCAAGTATTGCAAGAAGTGTACCGACCGTACCGAATAAATGCAACGGACGTTTGCCGTAACGATTGACAAAGACTATCGAAAGTAGATCTAAGAAGCCCTTGAAGAATCGGCTTGAGCCAAACTTCGACTTACCGAACTTCCGCGGATGATGCGTTACCGGAATCTCTGCGACACGGAATCCTTTCCAGTGAGCTAATGCCGGAAGGTAACGGTGAAGTTCACCATAGACTTCCAATGCTTCGGTTACTTCTTTGCGGTATGCTTTGAGTCCGCAGTTGAAGTCATGAAGCTTAATACCGGCGAAGAAACTTGTTACCATGTTAAAGAACTTTGATGGCACTGTCTTCGATGCAGGGTCGTTGCGCTTTTTCTTCCAACCTGTAACCAGATCATGTCCTTCATCGAGTTTTGCGATGAGGTTGATCATCTCTTTTGGATCATCTTGAAGGTCAGCGTCCATCGTAATGACGATGCCGTACTTCGCTTCCTTGAAGCCAACTGCTAATGCAGGTGACTTCCCGACATTGCGGCGGAAGGTCAATGATATGATCCGTGAGCTTCCTGCCACGAGGTCTTTGAGTATTTCCGCAGAGCGGTCGTTCGATCCGTCGTTGACGAAGATGATCTCGTAGTTCTTATCACAAAGTTTGAACAGCTCTTCGCGTATTGCTGCTGTTAACTCACGAAGCGAATCCTCTTCGTTGTAAAGCGGGATAACAACTGATACACCCAAGCGTGAAGCTAATCCCTTCGCTCTGGTAAAATTACTTCCGCCCGGTCTATTGGCTGCCTGATCGGGACGTTGACGATTCTCCAGACGAGGGGTACGATCTTCACGCGGCTTATCAGGACGCTGACGTTCGCTGCGCTCGTTACGCTCTCTGCGTTCAGGGCGTTCAGCTTTTTCTGTTCGTTCAGGTCGCTCTGCTCGTTCAAGCTGCTTGCGTGCAGGGCGTTCTTCACGAACTTCCGGTGCAGGTGCTGCCTCTGCTTTGAAGGCAAGTGATGTCTGCGTCGTATCAGCTACTGGTGGCTCTGCGCCCTTGGTCGCATTGCGTGCATCACGTTCTGCTCTGCGCTGCATTTGCTTTTCGCGCTGACGTTCACGCTGCGATTTGCGTCGTGGCTTTTCACCTTCTGCATTGCCGTCTTCACTTGATGCTTCCTCGCCTTCACCTTCGCCATCTTCAACGACTTCCGTTTGCGGGATGTCTTCGGCGTCAGATTCCATCGCTTCGGTGGACTTCTCGAGTTCTGACTTCAGCTTCAGCACTGGTCGCTCGCGGACTTCGCTCACGATCGGTGCGCCGCCTATTTCTTCGGCAAGAACTTCTTCGTGTTCGGCTTCGTCGCGGAGCATCTCGGTCATCGTTGGTTCTTCCTCTGATGAATCCTCTGCTTCGGACTTCGGCTCTATTTTCAAGGGCTCTGCTCTTGGCTCGCGCTTGGGCTGATTTGCCATGCGGGCTGCCATACGTTCTGCGATGATATCGCGTACCGGAGCTTGGTTTGTGCCTTCAGCTTCGCGCTCGGTGGGCGTCTCCAAAGGTTCGTTGTTTTCGTTACTCATTGTATGTTATTGAGTGAGATAGTATTAGCCAATGGTAACAACTATCCGACGAAAAACGTCCGCAGGTTATGGGGTGGTCGGATGGTTGTGTGGTTGTATGGTGAAGACTTTGTCATCCCGAGCACATTCGCTTTGCTCAGTATAAATTCCGCGAGGGATCTGGGAAAAGCATACTTTTTCACTTCGGCAGTCTGCTATGTCCAGATTCCTCACTGTCGTTCGGAATGACAACCCTCTTTCCCCTCTTCACTAACCACTGTTCACTAACCACTGCTCAAGCCGCCATACTATACATCCTGTCCTCCTCCTTATCCTCCCCGACTTCTATAGGTAACTCATTGATTTTACTGTCATCTAAGTTTACACAAACACCATCGGGTCCTACCATGATTGGCTCATTTTCTACGGGCTCAACTTCCGTATCGTCCTCATCGTTCGTGCTGATGTTCTTTGCTGCTTCTTCGGCGTGAAGGCGCTTCTGCTGCTCGTCGTGACGGCGATAGAAATCATCGCGTTCGGGACCTTCGGGTATATGGACGGCATCGCATAGGTAAATCAATTTATCTTTCTCTTCTTTTTTGCCGATACGGTATTTACCGGTCGCCAGATCAACAAGCCCATCGGATATCATCACCAATTTGCCAAAGCCCGCACGGGATGAGCGGCGCATGATGATCTGTTTCGCTTCGGCGACA